>NZ_QUDY01000008.1:0-148418 GCF_003477745.1 Clostridium sp. AF35-15
CGTCAGTGCGTGTTTGGCGGCACTTCCAATGCCCTTGACTTCCTGCCCCTTGATCGTTCCGGCAACCGCCGCTTTATCCCGGTCATGGTGTACCCGGAGCAAGCCGAGGTTCACATTTTGGAGGACGAAGCTGCTTCCAGAGCCTATATCGAGCAGATGTGGGCAGAAGCGATGGAGATTTACCGAAGCGGCAGGTTCAAGCTGGCTTTCAGCCCCGCCATGCAGCGGTATCTCAAAGAACACCAGCGGGATTTTATGCCGGAGGACACCAAAGCCGGAATGATACAGGCGTATCTTGATAAGTACACCGGGAGCATGGTCTGTTCCAAGCAGCTCTATAAGGAAGCCTTGAACCATGCTTTTGACGAGCCGAAGCAATGGGAAATCCGGGAAATCAACGAGATTATGAACCAGTGCATTTCCGGCTGGCGCTACTTCCCAAACCCAAGAATGTTTTCCGAATATGGCAGACAAAAGGGCTGGGTGCATGAAAACCCGGCAACGGACTCCGGCAACCCGTCTGAAAAAACGATGGACGGTTTTGTGGAGGTCACAGAACAGATGGAGCTTCCATTCTGAAAATGACAGCCCGTTGCCCCCCCCTGTTGCTATCCCGTTGCCGAGCCGGTTGCCGGGAAAAACCCCTTATTTCCGGGCTTTTCTCCCTTATAACAACCAAAACAACAGAAAAATAAAAGAAAAGTATAAATAGTAACCATCGCCAGATTGAGATTGTTTGCAAGGTCTTTTGAAGCCCGTTGCCGGACTTCGTTGCCGACACCCTCTGTCTGGCTATTTTCATGCATGGAGGATAACTGCCTATGGCGAATAATAAGATGAATATTGAAGGAAAAAATTACTCGGATATTCCGGTGTGGCGTAGATATACGCTTACCATTGAGGAAGCAGCCAGATATTATCATATCGGCGAAGGAAAATTGAGAACGCTTATTGACACACATCCCAATGAGGATTTTTATGTGATGAACGGCAATCGTGCCCTCATTAAGCGTGAGAAATTTGAGAGGTATCTGGATCAGGCTACTGCTGTGTAAACAGAGCTGACAGATTTACCGATTTCACATGATATAACTATGCGGAGAGCTGGATTTGTGCTATGATAAGAGCGCAAGTCTGGCTCTCTTTTTTGAAAGGAGAGTTCACGATGAGTGAGAAAAGACGAGATAACCGTAATCGGATTTTGCGAGAGGGCGAGTACCAGCGTAAAGATGGGAGGTATCGGTTCCGCTATATTGATGAGGACGGAAAAGAGAAAAATGTATATAGTTGGCGTTTGGACAAGAATGACCCAATGCCAAAAGGGAAGAAGCGGGAGCCTTCCCTGCGTGAGAAAGAAAAACAGATTGAAGCGGATTTGTTTGACCGTATCGTAACCAACGGTGGCAACTATACTGTTTTGGAACTGGTAGAAAAGTATGTTTCATTGAAAACAGGAGTTCGTCACAATACGGTTGCCGGATATAAAACGGTCATCAATATGCTGAAAAAAGAGAGTTTTGGGAATCTGCGAATTGATAAGGTGCGTTTGTCAGACGCAAAGGCATGGTTGATTAAGCTCCAACAAATTGATGGACGAGGATACAGTTCCATTCATTCGATCCGGGGAGTTCTCAGACCAGCATTTCAGATGGCAGTAGATGATGACCTGCTTCGCAAAAATCCATTTGAATTTGAGCTGGCATCCGTCATTGTTAATGATTCTGTTACCAGAGAAGCGATTACCCGAAAGCAGCAGAGAGATTTGCTGAAGTTTATTCAGGAGGATAAGCATTTCAGCAGATACTATGATGCAATCTATATTCTTTTTCACACAGGGCTTCGTATTTCAGAGTTCTGTGGGCTGACGATTTCGGAGATTGAGTTTGGAGAAATGCGTATTAAGGTAGACCATCAGTTACAGCGTACTGCACAGATGCAGTATGTAATTGAAGAACCAAAAACTGACAAAGGTATTCGCTATGTGCCGATGACGGAAGCTGTCGCAGCGTGTTTTCGCAGAATTATTGCCAACCGAAAGACACCAAAAGTTGAACCGATGGTGGAAGGATACGCTGGATTTTTATTTTTGGATAAAAACGATATGCCGATGGTTGCCCTTCACTGGGAGAAGTACATGGAGCATATCATTCAGAAATACAACAGGATTTACCGTATCCAGATGCCGAAAGTTACCCCTCATGTATGCAGGCACACCTTTTGCTCTAATATGGCAAAATCCGGGATGAATCCGAAAACCTTGCAGTATATCATGGGTCACGCAGACATCAGTGTAACCTTGAACACTTACACCCATGTGAATTTTGATGATGCAAAGGAAGAAGTATATCGGATAGCGAATAGTTAAAAAAGCCCGTTGGTAAGGACGCTTGCTTTACCAACGGATTTACCAAGATTGCAGGGAAAAACACAAGAAAATACGAGAAGATTTGAGAAGATACCTTGAAAAGAAAGGAAAACTCAAAAGTCGGAAAACCCTGAAATATCAAGCGTTTGAGAAGAAATACAAGATTTAAATGGAGATATAAAAAGATGATTAAAGTATTATTTGTTTGCCACGGCAACATCTGCCGTTCCACCCTAGCCCAAAGTGTCTTCACCCACAAAGTCGCATCCCAAGGGCTTTCCGCCCACTTCCTTATCGACAGCGCCGCTACAAGCACCGAAGAAATCGGCAATCCACCGCACCGGGGGACGGTGAATAAGCTGAGGAAGGTTGGAATTCCTCTGGTGCCGCACCGGGCGCGGCAGGTGACGTGGGCGGATTATGAGAAATTTGATTATATCATAGGTATGGACAGTGCCAATATCCGAAATTTAAACCGGATGCTGAAAGGCGATCCGGAGGGGAAAATATATAAATTCCTCACATTTGCAGGTTCAGACCGTGACATCGCAGATCCGTGGTATACGGGTGATTTTGACGCGACGTATGAAGATGTTCTGGAGGGCTGTGTGGGTTTTCTGGCATATCTGAAAGAACAGGGACAGATATAACCAAAAGTTTGATGAGTATCCATTTCAGGTTAAGATGGAAGGAACGGACTGTTTCTGCTGCAATTTATCAGTGTGCTGGAGGAACATCCGGGCGATTCGTGGATTAAAAAATATATTTTCCCGGGCGTAATGGTTCTAAGTCTCTGGGAAATGATTTCTTGTGGTTCAGCAGATGGATTTTATATCCTGGATATGGAAAATCTGCGTCTGCACCAGATTTTATTTACAAAAGGAATTAATAATGACTTGCCGATGACACGCTGGTATTAATAAGTGGAGTGCTTTTTTATTTCCAGCTGAATCCGTTCGCAGAGATCCCTGACCGTGACAAACTCGATAAAATCCGTTTCCGGAATATCGATCTCGAAGCAGTCTTCGATCTCTGTGATAAAGTATACGATCAAAAATGAATCCAGCCCCAGATCGTCGATCAGGCGGTCAGCCGGTGTCAGCGGGCGGGTGATTTCTACGTATTCTGATAGAATGTCTTTTATTTCAACCAGGATTTCTTCCTGCGTCAGTTCGTGTTTCATGAGAAGTTCCTCCTAATATATGTGATTCATGCAGCTATTTTTATTGTAAATTTAACATAGAATCTGTGTTTGAGAGATGATTCTATTTGTGTGTTTATTTTATCATGAAACTGCCCGCTTGAGTAGATATATCCCTTAAAATAGGAGGAGCCGACAGGAACGGACTCCTGTCGGCGTAGGTATGAAAAAGTATATTATGAAAGGTCTTTTGCCTTTACGCGTATTACTATATCGAAAAAATGTGATAAAAGTATGTTCGGAATGTGAAGAAATCATAAATTTCGGAAAATATTTTGGAAGTGGATGGGGGAATAAAAATGACACGCAGATATAAGTTTGTGCAACTTTATTCATAAAAATGAAAATATATGCGTGAAATTTCTGAAAAAGATAGAATGTAAAAAGGTAATATGATATAATGAGCGCAAGTGAGCCAGAGAGCTGCTTGTAGATTTATGGCGAACGGCGAATGGCGATCACGATAGCTGCGTCAGCAGCGGTAAGCATCGAAGATGCGAATCGTGATATAATATGAACACTTACAGAGAACTTGTCAAATCTAGCGTGAGTTATAGCTGAACATTTGATGAATCTGAGATAAAGGAGAAAAATAATCAAAATAAAGATTCAAAAAAACATATCTACAAAGAAGAAGGCAGAACATCAGGCGGATGCAAAAGCATTTGCCGGAACGGGTTCAGAAAGGACAGGGAACGATGCGGGCGTTTACATTTGAAAATGCGACAAAGATTTATTTTGGCGGAGGCTGTGTGAAAGAGCACCTGCTGGAGGCGGTGAAGCCGTATGGGGAAACGGTGATGCTGGCATATGGCGGCGGCTCGATCAAGACGAATGGCATTTATCAGGAAGTGATGGATGTCTTAAAGCTGGCTGGAAAACAGGTGATAGAATTTTCAGGCATCATGCCGAATCCGACCTACAGCAAGGTGATGGAAGGGAAAAAAGTCGTACAGGAAAATCAGGTAGATCTGATTCTGGCAGTGGGCGGCGGTTCGGTCATGGACTGCAGCAAGGCGATCTCAATGGCGGCTGCGACGGACAAGGACGTCTGGGAGGAATACTGGATCAAAAAGGGCGAGATTGATTTTGAGCCGGTTCCGGTGGGCGTGATTGTGACCGTGGTCGGCACTGGAAGCGAGGTCAATGGCGAGGGTGTAATCACCCATGAGGAACAGAAAATTAAGACGAGCCGGAATTATCCGCGCTGCAATCCGGTGTTTGCGATGATGGACCCGAAATATACCTACACGGTTTCTCCACTCCAGACGGCAGCGGGCGGTTTTGATATGCTCAGCCATGTGATGGAGACATATTTCAGTGCACCGGATGAGGATAATCTTTCGGATGCGATCTCGGAGGCGTTGATGCGGAGTATTATTGCGAACCTGCCGGTGGCGATCCGGGAACCGGAAAATTATGAGGCGCGCAGCAACCTGATGTGGGCGTCCACGATGGCGGAGATTGGCATTATCAAATTAGGAAAACAGTGTGATTTTGAGGCGCATATGATTGAACATCAGATGGGGGCTTACACGGACTGCAACCACGGCATGGGACTTGGCGTGCTCCATCCGGCGTATTATCGTCGAATTTGCCGGGACGGCATCAAGAAATTTGTGAAATTTGCCGTAAATGTCTGGGGAATGTCACCAGATGGCGGCGATGAGGAAGAACTGGCATTTGGCGGAATTGATGCATTGCAGGCGTTTATTCATGAGATTGGTTTGCCGGGGACGCTGCGGGAACTGGGGATCACAGATCAGAGCCTGCTGAAAACGATTGCTGATTCATGTATCCGTAATGACGGCGGGTATCGGCAGCTGACGCACGCGGAAATCTTGGATATTTTGGAAGAGTGCTATTAGTACAAAGGAGGAAAATCATGCCACACATTGCAATATCTATGTACCCGGGACGGAGCCGGGAAGAGAAGGCAGCGCTGGCTGAGAAGGTCAGAACGCTGGTATCAGAAGAATTAAAGAAGGATCCGAAGGTTGTGACGGTATCGGTTCATGATGTACCGGCTGAGAAATGGCAGGAACATTTGGATGCGATTCCGGGCGAGGAGAGATTCTATTAGAAGTCTAAGTCGGGGTTGCAGAAAGAGGCAAAAGATCATCAGACGATGGATAACCAATGGATAATATAGCTCAAGCAGTGTCAAAAAAATAAACTGCAAAAGATATATAATAATGAATAAAAAAGAACGGACTGTTCATAAATAGACAAAAAAGCATAGGATGTAGAGAATAGATATTTGAACTGTGCAGGATTACAGAGTATCATCTGTAATCCGGGCAGAAAGAAGCACATTTACGCGCATTACTTAGTGGATTTTGTCTGTATGAACAGTCTTTTTTGCAGCATTTTATAATTGAGAAAACATTTCATTTACTCCTTTTAAATTCCCACAAATATTTCTTGACATTTCCCAGTTACATTCATATAATGAACATATGAACAATGATTCATATAAAGAAAAATATTTCAAAGAAATCTTGATAAAATCCTGCAGACTGCTTTCACGAAAGAAGCAGTGAAGCAGGGCAGAAACGCGTAGCATGAAGGGAGAAATTGGATGGCAATTCATGATGTAGAGTGCTGTGAGGAGTGTGCTGTTCACGATGAGGTTGTGCAGTCGGTCCGGGGAATGCTGCCGGATGACGATGATTTGTATGATCTGGCGGAGCTGTTTAAGGTATTTGGTGATTCGACGCGGATCCGGATTTTGTTTGTGCTGTTTGAGTCGGAGATGTGTGTCTGCGACATTGCACAGCTGCTTAATATGACGCAGTCGGCGATTTCGCATCAGCTTCGGATTCTCAAGCAGTCGCAGCTTGTCAAGAGCCGCCGGGACGGAAAGTCGGTGTTCTATTCGCTGGCAGACGACCATGTTTACCGGATTATCAACCAGGGCTTTGAGCATATTAAAGAATAGCACGTTCCTTGAATGATGATAATGGATTGAATGAATGTGAAAGCGGTGCTATCTGTAAAGAAAAAATTGCAGGTCTCGGAAAGCAAACATTAAAAATTTATAACTCAATAAAAAGAGGAGGATTATCATGAAGAAGAAATTTAAATTAACTGATCTGGATTGTGCAAACTGTGCAGCAAAGATGGAGGATGCGATCAAGAAGCTGGATGGAGTCAATGATGCGAGTGTCAGTTTTATGATGCAGAAAATGACGATCGATGCGGATGACGCACGTTTCGACGAGATCATGAAAGAGGTTGTAGAAGTGTGCAAGAAGGTGGAACCGGACTGCATTATTAATATGTAAAATTGGAAAAGGAATAATCGGATCAAAAGCTGCTTTTTAAAAGAATAAAATCAGATTGTGTAATGCACAGAAGGGCAAAGTAAAAAGATATAGGCAAATGAGCTGTGCCGGCACATTTTCCTATATCTTTTTTTTCAGGGAACGTGTTTCCAGAATGAAGGGAGGCTTTATGAATCAGAAGCAGAAAACGATGCTGAAGCGGATCGTCGCGGCGGCAATCGTATATATCGCGGCGGCAGCAGCGAAAAAAATGAATGTATTTGCCGGAATGCCGCAGCCGTGGACAGAGTTAGTCGTATTTTTAATTCCGTATCTGATTATTGGATGGGATATTGTATACAAGGCGTTCCGGGGGATTAAAAATGGTCAGGTGTTTGATGAGAATTTCCTCATGACAGTAGCGACGTTCGGGGCGTTCGGTGTGGGCGAGTTTTCTGAGGCGGTTGCGGTTATGCTGTTCTATCAGGTTGGCGAGCTGTTTCAGAGTTATGCGGTCAACCGTTCGCGCCAGTCGATCAGCGATCTCATGAATATCTGCCCGGAATATGCCAATATTGAAAAAGATGGACAGATAGAGCAGGTCGATCCGGATGATGTGGAAGTGGATGACATCATCGTGGTACAGCCGGGAGAGCGGATTCCGCTGGATGGCGTGGTGGTAGAGGGTGAATCGATGATCGATACCTCGGCGCTGACTGGTGAATCGGTACCGCGCCGTGCGGCAGCCGGGGATGAAATCATCAGCGGATGTGTCAATGGCAGCGGGCTTCTGCGGGTGCGCGTGACGAAAGAATTTGATGATTCGACGGTGGCGCGGATTCTGGAGCTGGTGGAGAATGCCAGCAGCAAGAAGGCGAAGGTGGAGAACTTTATCACCCGGTTTGCCAGATATTATACGCCGGTGGTCGTGATCGCGGCGGTTGCTTTGGCATTTGTGCCGCCGATTGTGCTGGGCGGAGAATTTGGCGAGTGGATTCAGAGAGCTTGTATTTTCCTGGTAATTTCCTGCCCGTGTGCGCTGGTGATTTCGGTTCCGCTTAGCTTCTTTGGCGGCATTGGTGCTGCATCCCGCATCGGTGTGTTAGTCAAGGGAAGCAATTATCTGGAGGCAGTTTCGGAGCTGGATACGGTTGTATTTGATAAGACAGGCACCCTGACGAAGGGCGAGTTTAAAGTGACGGAGCTGCATCCGGCGGGAATCAGTGAGGATGAGCTTCTGGAGCTGGCGGCGTATGCCGAGAATTATTCGACGCATCCGATCGCGGAATCGATACGGGAGGCGTATCGTGAGAGAAAAGGCAGTTTGGCAGAAGCAGAAACTCAAAAGGCGAATGCGGGAACAGCAGAAATCGTTCTGGATACTGACAATGACACAATAAAAGAGGTGCAGTCCAAAGAGGGTGTGCAGGGAGTGGTACGCAAACCCCTGATCGACTTAACCCGCATCGGTGAAACCAACGAGATTTCCGGTCATGGTATCGAGACAACGATCGACGGTCACATAGTTCTGGCGGGTAATGGACGCCTGATGAAGAGTAAAAATATACCGTATCAGGAATGCGACGGCATCGGCACTGTGATTTATCTGGCAAAGGACGGAAAATTTGCCGGAAGTATCCTGATTGCCGATACGATCAAGCCGGAGACGGAGGATGCGATCCGTGGACTGAAGGCGGCTGGAATCCGCCGTACTGTTATGCTGACGGGCGACCGGAAAGCGGTCGGAGAGGCGGTGGCTGCGAAGGTTGGCATCGATCAGGCGTACACGGAGCTGCTTCCGGCGGATAAGGTGCAGAAGGTCGAGGAGATGCTGGCGGAGATGACCGGAAAGCGGAAGCTGGCATTTGTCGGCGACGGCATCAACGATGCACCGGTTCTCTCCCGCGCAGATGTCGGTATTGCAATGGGAAGCATGGGAAGTGACGCGGCGATCGAGGCGGCGGACATTGTCCTGATGGATGATAACCCGGCGAAGATTGCAGGTGTGGTTAAAATCGGACGCAAGACAATGGCAATCGCGCACCAGAATATCGTGTTTGCCCTGGCGGTTAAGGCGGTTGTGCTTCTGATGGGCGCGGCTGGAGTGGCTAATATGTGGGAAGCCGTGTTTGCGGACGTCGGTGTTTCCGTCATTGCAATTTTAAATGCGATGAGGGCATTAAGAACTAAATAATCGGTAATATCAAAAAGCTATGGCGGAAGGAATACTTGATGGTTCCGGAAACTGTAGCTTTTTAAACTTGCGGCTCTAAGGGATTTATATATAAAACCAATATTTGCAAGTGGTAAAAGAATAGGAATAAGAAAGAAATCAAGGCTTGGAAAAGATAAAATGCTGGGAATCATACAGGATTTCCAAAATAGTTGTAATAATCCTTAATAAAATAGTAATTGAATCTGACGGAAGAATGAAGTATGATCAAATACCATAGGATATTAGACGGAAAGGAAGGAACAGGATGAAAAAATGGATGAAAACGGCGCTTGTCCTGGCTGCAGCGGTCTGCCTGAGTGTGGCGGCTGCGTTCACAGCACTGGCGGCGCAGACGTTTCAGATAACCGCTTCGATCGGCTCCTGTCTGATTGGTTCGGGGCAGAATACAGTGGATATTTCACTTTCAAGCAACGGTGATACAACGGGGACGGACGGAAAGATTTATCTGTTTGAATTGCGGCCGTATGAGTCGGAGATTGGAAGCCGGACTGATTATGTCAGCAGCGTAGGCGCAGGGGAAACGAGGACCGTCTCGATTCCTTTAAACAAGGGAACTGCCCAGGACCGCCTTTACAGCCGGTTTGTTCCGGCAGTGTTTGACGGAACTACATTTACGGCAGTTGGCGTGGCACATTATATCACAAATCCGGAGGTGGTTGCATCCAATCAGGATGCGTTTAAGACGCCGCTGACGAAAAAGGGCTTGAATATCCAGTTAAATATGCTCAACGATGCATTTACACTGGGTGTCAAACATGTGGCGGTCAATATCGCATTTTCCCAGTTTTTAGGAAGTGGCATTGATTATGAGTACGATGGAAAAACGTATCATTTTAATAAGTCGGTGGTTGAAAATTATGACAAGGTGATCAGTACATATGTCGGAAAAGATATATCCGTGACGGCGATCGTTTTAAATGACTGGAATGACGCGCACCCGGAACTGGTTCATGCGGGAACTGCGAAATCTTCGAGCGCCAATTATTATATGTTTAACACGAAGACACAGGAAGGATTTGAGACAACGCGTGCGATCTTCGCGTTTTTGGCGGATCGTTACAGCGGCAAGAATCATAATTCAAATTATGCGAAGATTTCCAACTGGATTCTGGGCAATGAGATCAACAACCAGATTTGGAACTACATGGGACCGGCAGATTTGAATACATATGTATCCACGTATCAGCAGGCATTCCGCACGTTCTACACGGCGATCAAGAGCACAAGCGCGAATGACCGGGTTTATTTTTCACTTGATTTCTGGTGGGGAGCTCCGTATGAGAACCTGAACGATCAGGTGCATTATACGGGCAAAGGCATTGTTGATACGTTTAACGCCTTGGCAGTAACGGAAGGCCAGATGGACTGGGGCATTGCCTACCATCCGTATCCGTACCCGATGACGGAACCGGAATTCTGGGATGATCCGGCAACGGGGCTGGTAACCGAGAGTGCAGATTCACCGGTTGTCAACTTTGCAAACCTGCATGTACTGACCGATTATCTGAATCAGGATTCGATGAAGACAGCATCTGGCGAGGTGCGCCATGTCATTCTGACGGAGGAAGGATTTACTGCACAGAGTCTGACGCGCGGCGATGTGTCGGATATCCAGGCGGCAGCATTTGCATATTCTTACTATATCGTGGACAGTAACCCGTATATCGACGCGTACATTCTGAGTCGTCAGGTCGATGCGCCGTCAGAGGTAAGGGCAGGCTTAAGCTTCGGTCTGTGGTCCTGTGATATGAATCAGGGCAATGAGATTGTAGCGGTAAAGGATCGAAAGCTCTGGAGAGTTTTCCACGACATTGATCAGAAGAGATACACGCTGGAAACTTCGAATTTTGCAAAATCAATCATCGGAATTAATAAGTGGTCGGATGTGATTCCGAACTTCCGGTGGAAGTCTCTGGAACAGTAGCGGATGGTAGACAGAGACTTGTAGAACAAAAACTATAAGAAAAAAGTATAAATAAAAAAGTGCCTTTCTTCTCGAAGAAAATTTCTTGAGAGGAAAAGCACTTTTTTTAGAAAATAAACGTATCTGGTGTATCGGAGAACCGGGAGTTTCAGATACCATAGATGGTTTGCTGGATTTTGTCTCCGAATTCTGCCGATTTTATCAGATCTTGAGTCCTTATCAGATCTTATTGCTCTGTCTCCAGATATGCATCTTCTCAGCTTCCTTAATCAGCTGATCGCGGAACTGCGGATGTGCAACGGAGATGATAGCCTCGCATTTCTGCCAGGTTGCAAGACCCTTTAAGTTTACTTTACCGTACTCAGTTACCAGGTAGTGCAGGTTTGCACGTGTATCGGTTACGATGGAACCCTGATTTAAAGTCGGGAGAATACGGGACTGCAGCTCGCCAGCCTTGTTCTTGAAGGTGGAGGAGCAGCAGATGAAGCTCTTTCCGCCCTTGGACAGGTAAGCGCCCAGAACGAAGTCAAGCTGTCCGCCTGCACCGCTGATGTGCTTGATTCCTGCGGACTCTGCATTTACCTGACCGAAGAGGTCGAGGTCAACCGCGTTGTTGATGGACATGAAGTTGTCCAGGGCTGCGATGGTGCGGACGTCGTTGGTGTAATCAACCGGAGCACTCATGCAGGCCGGGTTGTTGTTTAAGTAGTCATACAGTTTCTTGGTACCAGCGCCGAATGCGTATACCTGACGGCCTTTGTCCAGTGCTTTGTGAGCGCCTGTGATCTTGCCGGCTGCGGCAATATCAACGAATGCGTCAACGTACATCTCGGTGTGAACACCCAGATCCTTTAAGTCAGATTTCGCAATCAGGGAACCAACTGCGTTCGGCATACCGCCGATACCTAACTGTAAGCAGGCACCATCCGGGATCTCGTCTACGATCAGTTTTGCAACTGCTTCATCGACATCAGTCGCTGCTGCGCCGCCTCCCATCTCTGCGATGGTCGGGTTGCTGCCCTCTACGATCATGTCTACGTTGGAGATATGAACGCCGTTCTCAAATCCGCCGAGGCAGACCGGCATATTTTCATTGACCTCTACGATGACAACCTTGGAAGTCTCGCAGCAGGCTGCCATATGGGAAGCATTTGGTCCGAAGTTGAAATAACCGTGCTCGTCCATCGGAGCGACCTGGAATACAGCTACATCCGGTTTGGTTGCGGACTCACGATAGTATCTCGGAAGCTCGGAATAACGGATCGGAGCATAGAAGCTGAATCCCTGTGCGATTGCCTTTCTCTCGATACCGCTCATGTGCCAGGAGTTCCAGGTCATATGAGCTGCCGGGTTTTCGATCTTGAAGATCTCCGGTACCCACATCAGGATACCGCCGCGGAAGTTTACATTCTCCAGTTCCGGAAGACGTTTTGCGATAGCAGCATCGACTGCTACCGGAGTGCCGGTGGTCCAGCCATAGTCAACCCAGTCGCCAGATTTAACGACGGAAGCAGCTTTTTCAGCGGAAACCAGCTTTTCTGCATACAGTTTCTTGTAATCCATACTTATTCACCTTGTCCTTTTTAATAATATGAAGAAGTCCGTACAAATGCGTGATTCGGACATCCCCCGTTGTTTATCAGTGTATCATCTCCACTACCCCTTGTCAACGAAAGAGGCGGAGGACAAAATAGGGGAAAATGACGACATATTCATATTTATGAATTACAGATATAAGTGTATGTAAATAGAAGAAGAATGACTTTGTCTATTAATTCACAAACAAAATACCACGTTGGTTATAATGCCAGAGAAGACCACTTTTATTGAGAAAACGGAAGAAAAAAATTGTGCATTCCGCCTAAAGGCGATCAGAACGATGTAGAAATAAGTGGATTGTACGCGGAAAAATGAGAATCTTAAATCTTTATAAATCCATTGATAATTATTTGACAGGAGCCGCGTGGGGTGTTAAGATACAAATACACTATCATATTTATCACTATTTTACTATTTACTGCAGTTGTGTTATTTACGTGGTGGATCATTTTCAAGGAGGATTTTTTCAATGTCTAAGAAAGTCGTAATTGCAAGTGCATGCCGTACCGCAGTAGGTTCTATGGGTGGCCAGCTCAGTACTGTTCCAGCAGCTGAGATGGGTGCCGTAGTTATCAAGGAGGCTCTGAAGAGAGCAGGCGTTGCTCCGGAGCAGGTTGATCACGTATACATGGGATGTGTTATCCAGGCTGGCCTTGGTCAGAACGTAGCACGTCAGATGTCTCTGAAAGCTGGTCTTCCGGTAGAAGTTCCGGCAGTTACCCTGAACGTGGTTTGCGGTTCTGGTCTGAATGCTGTAAACGCAGCAGCAGATATGATCCTTGCAGGCGATGCTGACATCGTAGTAGCTGGTGGTGCAGAGAACATGTCCGCAGCTCCGTATGCTCTGATGAAGGCTCGTTACGGATACCGTATGAACAATGCGACCATGATCGACACCATGGTAAATGACGCTCTGTGGGATGCATTCAACGATTACCACATGGGTATCACCGCTGAGAACATCTGCGATCAGTGGGGTATCACAAGAGAAGAACTCGATGAGTTTGCAGCAGCTAGCCAGCAGAAGGCTTGCGCAGCTATCGAGGCTGGACGTTTCAAAGACGAGATCGTTCCGATCGAAGTTAAGAAGAAAAAAGAGACTGTTATCGTAGATACCGATGAGGGTCCGCGTCCGGGTTCCACTGTAGAGATTCTTGGCAAGCTTCGTCCGGCATTCAAGAAAGACGGACGTGTAACAGCTGGTAACGCTTCCTCCATCAACGATGGTGCAGCAGCTGTAGTTGTTATGAGCGAAGAGAAAGCAAAAGAACTGGGTATCAAACCGATGGCTACATGGGTAGCAGGCGCTCTGGGCGGTGTAGATCCGAGCATCATGGGTATTGGACCGGTTGCAGCTACCAAGAAAGTTCTGAAGAAGACAGGCTGGAAGGTAGAAGACTTCGACCTGATCGAGGCAAACGAGGCATTCGCAGCTCAGTCTATCGCTGTAGCTCGTGACCTTGGCTTCAACAAAGACATCCTGAACGTAAACGGCGGTGCAATCGCTATCGGACATCCGGTAGGAGCATCTGGCTGCCGTATCCTGACAACTCTGTTATACGAGATGCAGAAACGTGACGCTAAGAAGGGTCTGGCTACTCTGTGTATCGGTGGCGGCATGGGCTGCGCAACGATCGTTGAGAGAGACTAATTTCTGACGCAGAACCGGAGTCGTCGGGGCTTATCCCCGGCGCTCCGGCTGTTTCTGGTTTTACGTATTTCAATTCAAGAGCTTTTTAGGAGGAACTGGAAGTGGGATTTGTAGACTATGAGGTAGACGGACACGTCGCAGTCATAACTATTAATCGTCCGAAGGCACTGAACGCGTTAAACGAGGATGTGCTGAAGGATATTGAAGCTGCATTTGATGCAGTAGACCTTTCCGAAATTCGTGCAATTATCCTGACCGGCGCAGGAGAGAAATCTTTCGTAGCCGGTGCTGACATCGCTGCTATGAGCGTGATGACCAAGGAGCAGGGCGAGCACTTCGGTAAATTCGGCAACGATATTTTCCGCAAGATCGAAACTTTCCCGGTTCCGGTTATCGCGGCAGTAAACGGTTTCGCACTCGGCGGCGGCAATGAGCTTGCCATGAGCTGTGATATCCGTATCTGCTCGGACAATGCATTATTCGGACAGCCTGAAGTAGGTCTTGGTATCACACCAGGCTTCGGCGGTACACAGAGACTCGCACGTCTCATCGGACCGGGCAAGGCAAAAGAGATGGTATTTGCGTCCCGCAACATCAAAGCGGATGAGGCATACCGTGTCGGACTTGTAAATGCTGTTTATACACAGGAAGAGCTGATGCCGGCTGCGAAGAAGCTGGCAGGCGCTATCGCAAAGATGGCTCCGATCGCTGTCAGAAACAGCAAGAAGGCGATGAACGACGGACTTCAGACTGATATGGATCAGGCTATCGTGATCGAGGAAAAACTGTTTGGCGGATGCTTCGAGACAGAAGATCAGAAGAACGGTATGCAAGCATTCCTTGAGAAACGGAAAGTGGAGCAGTTTAACAATAGATAGTTAGTTAAATTATAGTTGTATAATTTCAGGAGGATTTGTCATGAAAGTTGGTATTATTGGTGCAGGAACCATGGGTTCCGGAATTGCTCAGGCATTTGCCCAGGTAGATGGATATGAAGTATGCCTGTGTGATATTAACGAAGAGTTTGCTTCCAACGGCAAACTGAAAATTTCCAAGAACTTTGAGAAGAGAGTAGCAAAAGGAAAGATGGCAAAAGAGGATGCAGACAAGATCCTTGCCAGAATCCATACCGGCGTTAAGACTATCTGCAGCGACTGCGATCTCGTAGTTGAGGCAGCAATCGAGAACATGGAGATCAAAAAACAGACCTTCAAAGAGCTGGGCGCTATCTGCAAGGCAGACTGCATATTCGCTACCAACACCTCTTCTCTGTCCATTACTGAGATCGGTGCAGGTCTTGACCGCCCGGTTATCGGTATGCACTTCTTCAACCCGGCTCCGGTTATGAAGCTGGTTGAGGTTATCGCAGGCTTAAACACTCCGGTAGAGATTGTTGACAAAGTTAAGAAGATCTCTGAAGAGATCGGCAAGATCCCGGTACAGGTAGAAGAGGGCGCTGGTTTCGTAGTAAACCGTATCCTCATCCCGATGATCAACGAAGCTATCGGTATCTACGCTGAGGGCGAGGCTTCTGTAGAGGGTATCGATACCGCTATGAAGCTGGGTGCTAACCATCCGATGGGACCGCTTGAACTGGGCGACCTGGTAGGTCTGGACGTTGTTCTGGCTATCATGGAAGTACTTCAGTCTGAGACTGGTGACCCGAAGTACCGTCCGCAGCCGCTTCTTAGAAAGATGGTTCGCGGCGGCAAGCTTGGCCGTAAGTCTGGCGAAGGCTTCTACAAGTACAACTAATATGTACATAAGTCTGGCTTCTTGACCAGATGAAAACATAATAGAGTACCAGATTTTTAAGAACCGCAACGGGGCGGCGCTTAAAGCCGCCTCTTAAGCGTATATAAGAAAATGATGGAGGAATAGACACATGGATTTTACATTAAGTAAAGAGCATGAAATGGCGAGAAAGTTATTCCATGACTTCGCCGAGAACGAAGTAAAACCTTTGGCACAGGAAGTTGACGAGACAGAGCACTTCCCGGAGGAAACCGTTAAAAAGATGCAGAAGCTTGGCTTCATGGGCATCCCGGTTCCGAAGGAGTATGGCGGACAGGGCTGTGATCCGTTAACATACGCTATGTGCGTTGAGGAGCTTTCCAAAGTTTGTGGTACTACCGGCGTTATCGTATCTGCACACACATCTCTGTGCTGCGATCCGATCCAGACTTTCGGTACTGAAGAGCAGAAACAGAAATACCTGGTTCCGCTTGCTAAGGGCGAGAAGCTTGGTGCTTTCGGTCTTACTGAGCCGGGTGCTGGTACAGATGCTCAGGGTCAGCAGACCAAGGCTGTATTAGACGGCGACGAGTGGGTATTAAACGGCTCCAAAGTTTTCATTACCAATGGTAAAGAGGCTGACATTTACGTTATCATCGCTGTAACAGGCGTTGTTGAAGTAAAGGGCAGAAAGAAAAAAGAGATCTCTGCATTTATCGTAGAGAAAGGAACTCCGGGCTTCACCTTCGGTACCAAAGAGAAGAAGATGGGTATCCGTGGATCTGCTACATACGAGCTGATCTTCACAGATTGCCGTATCCCGAAAGAGAACCTGCTTGGCCAGAAGGGCAAAGGTTTCCACATCGCTATGCATACCCTGGATGGCGGACGTATCGGTATCGCTTCCCAGGCACTTGGTCTTGCAGAGGGCGCTCTTGAGAGAACTGTTGATTATGTAAAAGAGAGAAAACAGTTTGGTCGTGCTATCGGTCAGTTCCAGAACACTCAGTTCCAGCTGGCAGATATGGCTACCAAAGTTAAAGCAGCTCAGCTCCTTGTTTACAGAGCAGCCGTTGCTAAGAAGACACAGAAAACCTATTCTGTAGAAGCAGCTATGGCTAAACTGTATGCAGCAGAGGTTGCTATGGAAGTTACAACCAAGGCTGTACAGCTTCACGGTGGTTACGGCTACACGAGAGAGTACGACGTAGAGCGTATGATGCGTGATGCTAAGATCACTGAGATCTACGAGGGTACATCTGAGGTTCAGAGAATGGTTATCTCCGCTGATCTGTTAAAATAATTCAGTCTGCAGAGAAATCAGAACAATCTCAGTCCTAGAGAAAAAAGAAAAAAATAAGGAGTGAAAATACCGTGAAAATTGTAGTTTGTGTAAAACAGGTTCCGGATACCAAAGGCGGAGTTAAATTTAACCCGGATGGTACTCTTGACAGAAGCGCAATGCTGGCAATCATGAACCCAGATGATAAAGCAGGTCTGGAGGCAGCGCTTCGCTTAAAAGATCAGTATGGTGCAGAAGTTACCGTAGTTACTATGGGTCTTCCGAAGGCTGAAGAGGTTCTTCGCGAGGCTATGGCTATGGGCGCAGACAATGGTGTTCTTGTAACTGACCGTGTACTTGGTGGTGCAGATACCTGGGCTACTTCCCAGACAATCGCAGGCGCACTTCGCAACCTGGATTATGACTTAATCATTACTGGCCGTCAGGCTATCGATGGCGATACCGCTCAGGTAGGTCCGCAGATCTCCGAGCACCTTGGCCTTCCGGTAATCAGCTACGCTCAGAAGATTCGTGAAGTAAACGAAGCTGAGAAATACATCGTAGTTGAGCGTCAGTATGATGATAGATATCATGTAGTAAAAGCACAGCTTCCGTGTCTTTTAACCGCTCTTGCAGAGTTAAACGAGCCGCGTTATATGACTCCGGGCGGAATCTTTGATGCATATGCAAAAGAGATCACCGTTTGGGGCAGAAAAGATCTGAAAGAGGTTGAGGATTCCAACCTTGGTCTGAAGGGATCACCGACACAGATCGCAAAAGCTTCCGATAAGGTAAGAAAGGGTGCTGGCGAGAAAGTAGAACTTGATCCGGCAGCTTCCGCAGATTATATCGTTGGCAAACTGGCAGAGAAACACATTATCTAATTATTTTATAGAAAAGAGTGGTGAATAAGATGAACAACTTAGAAGCATATAAGGGCGTATTTGTCTTTGCACAGCAGGTGGATAATGTTATCAGCAATATCGCTTTTGAGCTGATTGGCAAAGGTAAAGAATTAGCAAAAGATTTAGGAGTAGAGGTAACCGCTGTTTTAGTTGGTTCTGACGTTAAGGGTCTTGCAGATCAGTTAGCAGAGTACGGTGCAGACAAGGTTATCGTTGTAGACGATCCGGAGTTAAAAGAGTACCGTACAGAGCCGTACACACATGCAATCGCATCTGTTATTGAAGAGTTCAAACCGGAAATCTTCCTGATCGGTGCTACTGCAATCGGTCGTGACCTTGGTCCGCGTGTTTGCGCTAGAATCCATACAGGTCTGACTGCAGACTGTACAAAACTTGATATCGGTGATTTCCCGATGAATCCGGTTCCGGGTAGAGAGACAAAGCACAATCAGCTGCTTATGACTCGTCCGGCATTCGGCGGCAACACCATCGCTACCATCGCTTGCCCGGATTTCCGTCCGCAGATGGCAACCGTTCGTCCGGGTGTTATGCAGAAGGCTCCGAAGGAAGCTGGCAAAAAAGCTGTTGTTACTGAGTTCAATCCGGGATTCACAAAGAACAACAAATATGTTGATATTCTGGAAGTTGTTAAGGCTGTATCCAACACCGTTGATATCATGGATGCTAAGATCCTTGTATCCGGCGGTCGTGGCGTAGGAAGCCCGGAGAACTTCAAGATTCTGGATGATCTGGCAGAGGCTATCGGCGGTACCGTAAGCTGCTCTCGTGCAGTTGTAGATGCTGGCTGGAAGCCGAAGGATCTTCAGGTAGGTCAGACAGGTAAGACTGTTCGCCCGAACGTATACTTTGCAATCGGTATCTCCGGTGCTATCCAGCATCTGGCAGGTATGGAAGAGTCTGACATCATCGTTGCTATCAACAAAGATGAGTCTGCTCCGATCTTCGATGTTGCTGACTACGGCGTAGTAGGTGACTTAAACAAGATCGTTCCGATGCTGACTGAGAAGATTAAAGAAGCAAAAGCAGCAGCTAAGAACAACTAATTAAAATTAGGAAGAGAAATCTTCTTAGCATATAGCAGTAGAGTTTTGTATGTTTTTCTCTGATAAATATATGAGACAGCGCCGGCTGGACGGATTTACTCCACCCAGTACTCCGCAGTCCCGTGCCAGCGAGTAAAGAGAACCCTGTTTCCGAGGTGATGAACCTGGGAGGCAGGGTTTTTTTGTGTAATAGGAAATTGCGTCCTATGAAACAAAAAACGCTCCGCGAGGATGCGCACTCGCGCGAAGCATAAATATGTCGCAAGCGACCGCGCTCGGCGCGAGAATGTGCCAAGGCACATTCTTTTTCATGTAATAGAAAATTCCTTGGAATTCCTTATTACACAAAAGTCACATTCTTTATTCTGGTCAAAAACACTTGACAGATTAAGGGGGATTACCCGTATAATAGAGTGTCTGGAATATAGATATGATTTATCTGCTATATAAGAAAATACAGGTTACTGTTCACGGGTAGGCACTTTTGGAACCGAAAGTGCCGTAAGAAAACGTGGTGGTGGCAGGAATTTGCCGTATTTAAATGCGAAGCCACGGCAAATTCCGTTACTGGGCACGTATGTGTGAACAGCAACAAATACAGGATGGTATGGTTTATGTTATTTAGTTCCCTTGTGTTCCTATGGTATTTTTTGCCAGCGGTATTTTTGCTTTATTTTATAACGAAAAATCTGCATATCCGCAATGGCGTCCTTCTGGCTGCCAGTCTCTTTTTTTATGCGTGGGGCGAGCCGAAGTATGTGATTCTGATGCTTGTTTCGATCGGGCTGAATTATTTCTTTGGATTGTGGATTGGGAGGATGCAGAGTAAACACAGAATGCGCCTTGCTGTTACAACTTGCGTGTTTTTAAACCTCCTTCTTCTGGGCTATTTCAAATATTTTAACTTCGCAGTCGAGATTGCAAATTCTCTGTTAAGCCGCTTTGCGGGCGGCGCACATACACTTTCTTTCCGCGAGATTGCTCTTCCGGTCGGAATATCCTTCTACACGTTTCAGGCGCTTTCCTACGTGGTGGATGTGTACCGGGGGACGATTCAGGCGCAAAAAAATATCTTTCATCTGGCGCTTTATATTTCTTTCTTTCCGCAGCTCATCGCGGGACCGATCGTCAAGTATCACGATGTCTGCGAACAGATTGGGAACCGGCAGTGTACGGCGGAGGGGATGGCGTATGGAATCAAGCGCTTTTCCTACGGACTGGCGAAAAAAATGTTGTTTGCTAATACCTTTGCGGCGACGGTAGACTGGATGATGGAGAAACCGCTGGCACAGCTGGGAACGGTCAATGCGTGGATGTTGGCGGTTTTGTACACACTTCAGATTTATTTTGATTTTTCGGGATATTCGGATATGGCGATCGGATTGGGAAAAATGTTTGGATTTGATTTTATGGAGAACTTCAATTATCCGTATATCTCTACCTCGATCCGCGAGTTCTGGAGACGCTGGCATATTTCACTCTCGACCTGGTTTAGGGAATATCTTTATATCCCGCTGGGCGGCAACCGGAAAGGGCAGGTGCGGACGTATATTAATCTGCTGATTGTCTTTTTTGCGACCGGGCTCTGGCATGGCGCTGGGGCAACCTTTATCATCTGGGGATTGTACCATGGGCTGTTTCTGGTGGTGGAACGCATGGGACTTGGGAAGCTATTGGAGAAGAACTGCTTCCGGGGACTGAATCACATCTATACGGCGTTGGTTGTAGTGGTTGGCTGGGTGTTCTTCCGCGCCGATACGCTGGCGGATGCGAAAGTGATCCTGCATCAGATGTTTACCTGGGAGAACGGCATCTATCCGGCGTCGCTGTTCGTGAATCGGAAGGTGATTTTTCTTGCGGTGCTGGGCGTGCTGCTTTCGGGCATCGTGCAGAGTATATGCCCGAAGCTGCGGGAGCATTTGTATGAGAAAGAAGTGACAAAGACAGTGGATATTGTGATTATGGCTGTGCTGCTGTTTTTGTGTACCATGTATCTCGTCAGCAGCACGTATAATCCGTTTATTTATTTCAGGTTTTAGATCCAGCCGCCGTCCAGTTGAATTATCTGTCCCGTTAAATAGGAGTTCTCGCTCCCCAGCTGGTATGCCAGTTTTCCGACTTCCTCGGCACGCCCCATACGTCCGGCTGGAATTTCTTCCAGCAGGGCATTCCGTTCTTCTTCATCGAGAAACTGGTTCATTTCGGTGTCAATAGCGCCGCAGGCGATCGCGTTGACCTGGATGCTGCTCGGCGCAAGTTCCTTCGCGAGGGCGCGCGTCATGGCGTTGATGCCGCCTTTGGTGGCAGAATAGGCGACTTCGCAGGAAGCGCCGCAGACGCCCCAGACGGAGGAAATATTGAGAATGCGTCCCGATTTGCGTGACACCATCATCGGAACAGCGAGGCGGCAGCAGTTGAAGACGGAGGTCAGGTTGGTATTGAGAATGTGGTTCCACTCGTCCGGCGTCATATCCTGGAACAGACCGATGTAGGAAATCCCTGCATTGTTGACGAGGACATCCAGGAAACCGAAGCGCTCCCGGATCGCGTCAAACAGGCGGGAACAGCTCTCAAAATCGCCCGCATCGCCCATCCAGGCAAGGCAGGAAACGCCCAGCGCTTCGATTTCGCGCTGGGTCTTTTTTAATTCTTCTTCCCGCCTCAGGCAGGTAATCACGACATCCCAGCCATTCCTGGCGTAGGTTAATGCAATCGCTTTCCCGATTCCGCGGGAAGCGCCGGTTACGAGGATAGTTTTATGATTCATGGCAGTAAACTCCTTATATGCGAATGTTTTTAAGAATTGCGGGAGCACGCAGTGCAGAGCAATTCGGTATTAGAGGGGTCAAAAGCTTTTGACCCCAACATCATATTTGATTGAATTATAGCATGTATTTAAAATTCATGAAATAGTTTCATTTTTCTGCCTGTCATAAAATCGTAAGAAATTTTCATCCATTTTTTGCTCTTCTGCGTGTTTTACAGCATTGTATGAAAGTGCCAAAATGTGTTATACTAAAACCAAATGGATCTGACACAGCGATAGAGCGGATCAATTACCGAACAGATTCGGAAGAAAGGAACTGTATACCATGTATGATATAATAATCATTGGTTCCGGACCAGCTGGCTTGAGTGCGGCGATTTATGCACAGCGGGCATGTCTGGACACGATTGTGATAGAGAAGAATGGAATCAGCGGCGGACAGGTGCTGAATACCTGGGAGGTGGACAATTATCCGGGATTTCCGGGTGTGACCGGCTTTGAGCTTTCCAGACAGTTCCGGGAGCATGCAAACAAGCTGGGAGCAAGAGTTGTACAGGATGAGGTCGTGCAGGTCGAGCTTTCAGGAAATGTGAAGAAAGTAGTCTGCGAGGAAGAGACGTATGAGGCACGCTGTGTGATTCTGGCATCCGGAGCACATCACAGGACGTTGGAGGTGCCGGGAGAAGAGGAACTTCGCGGGGCAGGCGTTTCATACTGCGCGACCTGCGACGGGGCATTTTTCCGGGGAAGGACGGTTGCCGTTGTGGGCGGCGGCGACGCGGCGCTGGAAGATGCAATTTTTCTTGCACGGATGTGTGAAAAAGTATATATCGTCCACCGCAGAGACAAGCTTCGCGGGGCAAAACGGCTGCAGGAGCGCTTACAGGCGCTTGAAAATATTGAATTTGTCTGGAACAGCGAGACGGTTGCGATTGAAGGGAACGCTCAGGTGGAGGCGTTGCGGCTGAGACAGACCAAAACCGGAGAAGAGAGGCGGCTGGACGTGGATGGTGTCTTTATTGCGGTCGGAATCGCACCGGAGAGTGAGCTGTATGCGGGTCAGTTAGAGCTTGATGAGCAGGGCTACATCCGGGCGGATGAGAGCGGTCAGACGAGCGTTCCGGGCGTATTTGCAGCCGGAGATGTCCGGACCAAGGCGTTGCGCCAGATTTTGACAGCGGCATCGGACGGTGCAAACTGCGTGGCATCTGCAGAGCGATATCTTCAGGCATAACTCATTTTTAACATAGAAGAAAACAGAGTAACTGTTTAGTAGGTCTGCGCATTTACTGCGCTGACCGTACGAAAACATGGGTCAGCAGGCAAAAATCCCATTGCCGTAGGCAATTTTTAATGGATTTTTGCGCGTGACTGTGAAGGTACTGAACAGTTACAGTTTGAGATAAAACGACGGAACAGAATGGACAGAAGAGTAGGAGGTTCTTATGAGAAAAACGCTGAAATTTCTGATAGCATCAGGAGCGTGCCTTGTGATGGCAGGGACGGGACAGATGAGCGCCCAGGCGGCGATGAATCTGGAGACGGATGCCCCGGTCGCTGGTGCGTCAGTGGCGATCAATAATTACTATGCGAGCAGCTTGAACCCGGAAAAAGAGCTGGCGGAGGCATTTGCTTCTAAAGAAGTTCTGGCAGTGGCGGGAGCCGGTCAGACGGGCGTGGCAGGCGGCGCGCAGACAGCCAAACCGGCACAGGTGGCAGCAGAGACGAAAGCCCAGCCAAAGGAGACAACTGGCGAGACTGAGGCGGTTGTCCGCGCGATGTCCAAGTCGATCTACGATAATATCGCGATTTCCCGTGTGACCAATTATGTCAATGTTCGCGCACAGGCGAGCACAGGCAGCGAGGTAGTCGGAAAGATTTACAATAACTGTGCGGCGACAATTCTGGACACGGTGGACGGCGAGGGCGGCAAATGGTACCATATCCAGTCGGGTTCCGTGACCGGTTATATTAAAGCACAGTATTTTGTGACCGGTGAGGAGGCGTCCAAGATTGCCAGGGAAGTCGGCACAACCTACGCGAAGGTTACAAATACCTCTACGCTTCGCCTGAGAGAGACGCCGAGCTTAGAGGGCAAGACGCTGGATCTTCTTTCTGCCGATGCAGAGTATGAGGTGATCGGAGAAGAGGGCGATTTTGCCAAGATTTCCGTCGATAATGATCTGGTCGGATATGTGTATAAAGATTATATTACGACGCAGGTAGACTTTAAGCAGGCAGTTTCCGTAGCTGAGGAACAGCAGCAGAAAGCTGAAGAAGAAAAACTGAAACAGGAAGCGAATGCGGCGATCGAGAACCTGGAACAGGTAAAGAAGAAAGCCGAGGAAGAGTCGAGGGCAGCGGAAACCACGGCAGCTGCCAAAGAGACGACCAAAGCACCGGAGACTTCCTACAGCGGAACAATAGAGGCGAATCCGAGCGAAAGCAAGGCAGCTGGGACGACAGCGGCAGCCAAGGAGACGACAAAGGCAGCTGAGACGAAAGCGCCGACTACCGCGGCAGCGACGAAAGCGACCACTGCAAGCGGCGTTGGACCGGGCGGCGGACCAGGCACAGGCGGTACGTCTTCTTCTGGAAATGAAGTAACAAATGCTACCCGTTCTGCGGTTGTGGCATATGCAAAGCAGTTCCTTGGAAATCCGTATGTATACGGCGGAACCAGTCTGACAAACGGCGCGGACTGTTCCGGATTTACAATGAGTGTATTTGCACATTTCGGTATTTCAACCGGACGAAGCTCGAGAGATCAGGCGGCAAAGGGCAAGGAGGTTGCGGTCAGCGCAGTACAGCCGGGCGATCTGCTTTTTTATGCGAGCGGCAATTATATCAATCACGTAGCACTTTACATAGGCAATGGACAGGTTATCCACGCAAGTACGGCAAAGAGCGGCATCAAGATTTCGCCGTCCAACTACCGAACACCGTGTAAGGCAGTTTCATTCTTAAATTAGTAAACGCAGATAAAGGAGTATATCGGTTCTTACGGAACGATTTCATATCCGTAGGGCTCGGTGGGAATACCGCAAAATTACGTTGCCAGCGGGGCAGAAGATTTCTGATCGGTGAGACAAGCAATTTTGCGGTATTTTTTCATTTTCATAGGAAAATGTATGCACTCGCGCGAAGCAGAAACATGTCGCAAGCGACCGCGCTCGGCGCGAGAATGTGCCAAGGCACATTCTTTTTATAAAAAAGGAGAAAAATCATGGCAGAATTAAGAGAACTTTCCGTAAACCAGTTTGTAGAAGAAACTGCTTCGAAGGCGTCTGTACCGGGCGGCGGAAGCGTGTCGGCGATGGTGGGAGCGCTGGGTGCGGCATTGATGGAAATGGTGGCAAATCTGACGATCGGAAAGGAAAAATATGCCGGGGTGCAGGAGGAAATGCAGGCACTGGCAGCTGAGGGCGCTGCGCTGCATGAGGAGTTGCTGGCAGGGATCAAAAAGGACAGCGAATCGTTCAATGGATATATGAGAGCGCTGAAGCTTCCGAAGGAGACGGAGGAGGAGAAAAAAATCCGCACTGCCGCCCTGCAGCAGGGGTTAAAAGAGGCGACCGAAGCGCCGCTTGCGATTGCGGAGTCAGCGGTAAAGATTTTTCCGATGGCGGAAGCGGTCGTAAAGAGGGGCAATAAAGGTGCCGTTTCCGACGGTCTGATTGCGGTGATGTTAGCCCGGACAGCGGTTGTGGGTGCGCTCTTTAATGTGAAGATCAATCTGGCATCGATCAAGGACGAAAGTTATGTATCAGAACTTGAGAAAAGAGTAGAAAAACTGGAATCGCTTGCAATTTTTTGTGAAAAATCAATTTTGTGTCTTTCCAAATTGTCAGACACAGTATATAATAGATAACATTCACAGCCTTTCCGGGAAATTCACAGGGGGATCTTTTTTACAGAAGATAAAGCAGATAACATTCACTGTGTGAAAACTTCCGGAACAGGCAAAACCGCAAAAACAGGGAGGTACAGGAGTAATGATGACAGATATTGAGATTGCACAGGCAGCGAATCCACTGAAAATCGGTGAGATTGCACAGGCGGCAGGCGTAGACGAGAAGTATCTGGAGCAGTATGGAAATTATAAGGCAAAGGTTGACTACAATCTTCTGAAAGAGACCGAGGGCAAGGATGGAAAATTGATTCTGGTGACCGCGATCAACCCGACTCCAGCCGGAGAAGGAAAGACCACGACCACGGTCGGTCTGGCAGACGGATTGAAACGTCTTGGCAAAAAGGTAACTGTAGCGCTTCGTGAGCCGTCGTTGGGACCGGTCTTTGGTGTCAAAGGTGGTGCAGCTGGCGGCGGATATGCACAGGTCATTCCAATGGAGGATATCAACCTCCATTTTACCGGTGATTTCCACGCGATCGGCGCAGCAAACAACCTGCTGGCAGCGATGCTGGACAATCATATCTATCAGGGCAATGCACTCCGCATCGATCCGAAGCGCATTACCTGGAAGCGTGTTGTCGATATGAATGACCGTCAGCTCCGCAACATCGTAGATGGTCTGGGACGCCGCGTGGATGGCGTGACCCGTGAGGACGGATATGACATCACGGTTGCCAGCGAGATCATGGCAGTTTTGTGCCTGGCACGCAACATTACGGATCTGAAAGAACGCCTTTCCAAGATTATCGTAGGTTATACCTATGACGAGGAACCGGTCACTGCCGGTGATCTGAAAGCAGCGGGCGCGATGACGGCTCTTTTAAAGGATGCCCTGAAACCAAACCTGGTACAGACCTTAGAGCATACACCGGCATTTATCCACGGCGGTCCGTTCGCGAACATCGCGCATGGATGTAACTCCGTCATTGCGACAAAGATGGCATTAAAGCTGGGTGATTACACGATCACAGAGGCTGGCTTCGGCGCCGACCTGGGTGCGGAGAAATTTCTGGATATCAAGTGCCGGATGGCAGAGCTGAAACCGTCGGCGGTCGTTGTAGTAGCGACGGTACGTGCCCTGAAGCATCACGGCGGCGTGGCGAAGGCTGACTTAAACGCAGAGAATCTGGAAGCACTGGAGAAGGGACTTCCGAACCTGATGCAGCATGTAGAAAATATTACCAAGGTATATGGACTTCCGTGTGTCGTAGCGATCAACCGCTTCCCAATGGATACCGAGGCAGAATTAAAGCTGATCGAGGACAAGTGCCATGAGGTCGGTGTCAATGTGGCTCTGTCCGAAGTATGGGCGAAAGGCGGCGAAGGCGGCGAGGAGCTGGCAAAAGAAGTCATCCGCCTGTGCGAGACTGAGAGCGATTTCCACTATTGCTACGAGACCGATACAACCATCGAGGAGAAGCTGGATGCGATCGTGAAGAAGATCTACCACGGTGACGGCGTTGTACTCACGGATGCAGCAAAGAAACAGGCAAAACGCCTGACTGAGCTTGGATTTGGTAACTATTCGATTTGTATGGCGAAGACGCAGTACAGCTTTTCGGACAATGCGAAGCTGCTCGGCGCACCGAAGAACTTTACGGTAACTGTCCGCAACCTGAAAGTATCCGCGGGCGCAGGATTCATCGTAGCGTTGACCGGCGACATCATGACGATGCCAGGACTTCCGAAGATGCCAGCGGCAGAGAAGATCGATGTCGATGAGAATGGACGGATCACGGGTCTGTTCTAAAAAAAGAAGTAACTGTTCAGTAGGTCTGCGCATTTACTGCGCGTGACTGTGAAGGTACTGAACAGTTACGAAAAGAAATAGAATATGAATGGAACTTAACACAACGCAAAAAGGGGAACTGCCACATGGCAGCTCCCCTTTTTGCCAGGAAACTTGTCTACTTATAGTACGAAGCGATGAATTAAAATTCTGGTTCAATCAATCCGTAGGTGTTGCCTTTACGTTTGTAAACAACATTGACCTGCTCGGTCTCGGAATTCAGGAATACATAGAAACTATGTCCTAAGAGTTCCATCTGTACACAAGCCTCTTCCGGATCCATCGGCTTCATAGCGAATTTCTTTACTTTGACGATATCTACTTCGTCGTTGGAATCATATTCTTCGTTTATGAAGAGGTCAGAGAATGCAACGGCTGCCTGTTTTTTGTCTACGATTTTATTCTTATATTTTTTGAGCTGACGCTCGATGATTTCTTCTACCAAATCAATCGATACATACATATCGTTGCTTTCCTGCTCAGCACGGATGATGGTGCCTTTGACAGGGATGGTAACCTCGATCTTCTGACGATCTTTCTCAACCGTAAGTGTGATATTCACTTCAGTGTCCTGATTGAAGTATCGCTCTAACTTTCCGATCTTCTCCTCTACAGCTGCTTTTAACCCCGGGGTAACATTGATATTTCTTCCAGTAATCTTATAACGCATAATCATCGCTCCTTTTTATTGGGATGGCTATAGTATACCACTTTTGGATGTTAAATTCAACCTTTTTCACAAAATTGTCAACACAATTAATTGAAAAACAGGTCGAAATACTGTGTCGTTTGATTTTTCACGAATTGCTGTTGTTTTATAAGGGATTTGCGCGCGGTTTGTGCGGCGGACAATGAAATATGAAAAAAGAGTCTTGCAGGATAGGGCAGAATGGGTGTGTTTTTGCAACAGAAAAAGGTCGAAAAAGCTAGAAAAAACGGGGGTTTGGAGGCAATGCAAGGGTTCTTCATTTGTCAATAGATCTGCTTGTATTTTTGGAAGAAATATGCAAGTTTATGAGATCTGAACAAAAAAGAAATCAAAATGCGCCGGGGAAAACGGGGGCTTCGTGAACAGACGGAAATTGTGGATAATGTGGATAAGTCGGTGTAAAACTCCATTTTCCCTAAAAAAGGGAGAAAATGGGTGTGCAAAACTTATCCACAAAACTGGGGACAAAATGTGGATAATGTGGACAACAAGAAAGTCGAACATATATTTTGTGCAACTTGTCTGGTTTACCATAAAGTTGGCGGGATGGCAGAAGAAAAAACGTTTTACCTGGATAGGCAGGGAGGCGGCGTTTTACAGCAGGCATCCTGAACGGGAGCGAAGCAGGGTGGCATTTAGAGAAGTTCCAGAAACTTCTTGACCTGCGGAAGCCGATCACTGGTGGGCTGGCAGAGCAGATACGTATTGCGGACGAAGGGCGTGCCATCCTGCCAGAAAAGTGCCTCGGTGTAGCCGTCAAAATTATTCAGGCAGATGGACGGCAGGATACTCCAGCCAAGCCCATACCGCACCATTTCCTTGCAGGTATCGATGCTGTCGATCTGGAAATTCCGTCGGATGCCGGTCAGTCCACGCGCTTCGAACCAGGAGAAAAGCTGGGAATTTAAGCCGGAGTCGGTGTTGTGGCTGATGTACGGATAGTCGGTCAGAGGACGCCCTGCGTCCTCGCGGCTGCAGATCAGGCACATGGGTTCGGAGGCGAGAAGAATCTTTTTGCCGTCCCAGTTATATTCGCCGCGCAGGATGGCGAGGGAGATTTCTTCTTTGCAAAGCATCTTGTAGAGCTGGCGGCTCTGCTCGGTCGTGATATGCACCTCTACTTTGGGATAGCGGTCTGTGTAGTCCTTGAGGATTGCCGGGAGGCGGTAGTGGGCGTAGTTCAGAGAACAGCCGAGTCGCAGCGTGCCGCAGATATAGTCCTGGCTGGCGGCAGCGAGTTCTTCCATCTGCTCCATATTTTTTAGGATCGTGCGGGCGCAGGGCAGCAGGCTTTCGGCTGCCGGGGTGAGGAGCACGCCGCGCTTGGAGCGGATGAGCAGCGGACAGTGCAGTTCTTCTTCCATCTTCTGAATCCGCTTGGTGATGGCAGGCTGTGTCATATAGAGAGACTGCGCCGCCTTTGTTATATTTTTGTGCTGGTCGAGCGCCAGCAGCAGTTCATAGTCACGTTTATCCATATCGAACTCCTTATCATTCCAAATCGTTATGAAGTTTGATAAGATCATACCATTTTACAGCGGATGGGGCAATGAGTTATAGTATGTATAAGAAAAAATTAATAGTAAGTTGGTTGCTGTTCACAGGTAGGCACTTTTGGAACCGAAAGTGCCGTAAGAAAACGTGGTGGCAGCAGGAATTTGTAACTGTCCACAGGTGGGGATTTTCTGAACTGAAAATTTCGTGCGATACAGGTCAGGAGCCAAGGAAAACTCCGTTCAAAACACAGCACAAGGGCAGCTGCAGATGTGAAAGTAAAAACACAACGTAGAAGCAGTGAAACAAAAAAGAAGGTTCAATGAAAATAAGCATTATAGGAGAAGGAGGAGAATTATGTACATGAAAAAATATCCATGTGTCTACATGAGAGGAGGTACCAGCAAAGCGGTATTTTTCCACGAGAAGGATCTGCCGGAGGATAAGAGTCTTTGGGATGATATTTTCCTGAAAGTCATGGGTACCCCGGATGTGAAGCAGATTGACGGCATGGGAGGAACGGTTTCCTCGACCAGCAAGATTGCGATCATTGCACCGTCTGACAAGCCGGGCGTGGATGTGGAATACACATTCCGTCAGGTGGATATCGTGATTCCGAGAGTGGACGGAAGTGCAAACTGCGGAAACATCTCATCGGCGGTTGGTCCGTTTGCGATTGATGAAGGTCTGGTTCCGGCGGTTGAGCCGATCACGGTGGTGCGCGTGTTAAATACGAACACCAATAAGATCATTGAGGAACATGTCCGCGTTGAGGACGGCCATGCGATGGTACACGGCGACGAGGTAATTCAGGGGGTTCCGGGAACAGGTTCCCGCATCGATATGTATTTTGAGGATCCGGCTGGTTCCAAGACCGGAAAGCTGTTCCCGACCGGTCAGAAAAAAGAGGTATTCGATGTACCGGGATATGGTCCGGCGGAAGTGACTGTACTTGATTGTTCGAACCCGATGGTATTTATCAAAGCATCGGATCTGGGAATTAAGGGATCTGAGCTTACGGAACTGAATCAGAATAAAGATGTGATGGAACACATCGAGCGTATCCGCGGCATGGCGGCAGTGAAATGCGGTTTCGTGGAGAACTGGGAGGACGCGCGGACGAAATCGACGTCGGCTCCGAAAGTTTCCATCGTCTCTGCTCCGCAAGACTACATTAATATGGATGGAAATGAAGTAAAAGCGGATACGATGGATCTCTGTTGCCGGGCGATCTCGGTCGGCGCACTTCACAAGGCGTACCCGATGACTGTAGCAGTCGGAACAGGCGCAGCAGCACGGATTTCAGGCACAATCGTCAATGAGATTGTCAACCCGGCGCCGGATCAGGATATTATCCGTCTGGGACATGCGAGCGGCGTGACCGAAGTGGATGTTAAGATGGACGGCGAAAAAGTCATCAAGGGCGGCGTGACACGGACGGCGAGACGTATCATGGACGGCTGGGTGTATGTGAGAGACTAATGCAGGAAATGAAAGTGGAAGATAGCTGGAAAAGTAAAAAAGCAAGCTTTTCCACATTGCAATGGACGTCGTAAAAGAATAAAGGTAACCTGGCAACAAACACAAGATAGAAGAGGGAGAATGATTATGGGACTTCAGGTAATAGCACTTGGATGCCTGATTGGGGCGATTGTACTTGGATTTGTGAAGAAAACAAATGTAGGTCTGGTCTGCTTCGGTCTGGCTTTGATACTGGGAAAAATTGGCGGCATGGGTGCGTCAGATATCTATAAGGGATTTCCATTTAAGCTGTTTGCAACCTTGCTCGGAACGATGCTGTTTTTCAGCCTCTTACAGCAGAATGGAACTCTGGAAAAAATATCGGATCGTCTGATAGGACTTTGCGGGAAACATTTATTTTTAGTACCGATTATTATTTATGTAGTTAGTTTTGGTTTATCTGCAGCCGGACCGGGCGCGATCAGCGTGCAGTCGGTTACCGTCCTTTTTGCAGTTGCATTGGCAGTACAGATGAAGGTAAGTCCGATTTTGATGGGCGTCATGGCGATTCTCGGTGCGGTCGGCGGAACGGCTTCCCCGATTGCCCTGACAGGTATTATCGTAGGTGATATGATGACAGAGATGGGAATTGAAGGTTCCATCAACAATATTTTCATCGGTGTCAGCGTCAGCAACTTTGTCTGTGCAGTTGCGATGTATATCCTTTTAGGCGGCTACAAGCTGCGCGGAAATGCAGAGAGCGGCGAGAAAAAGGTAGAGAAATTTACGCGGGATCAGTGGCTCAGCCTGATTGCTCTGGTAATCATGGTTGTGCTGGTTGTCGGCTTCTCCTATGATGTAGGACTTCTCTGCTTCACACTGGCAATGATTCTGATTTTACTTGGAACAGCAGATGAGAAAAAAGCGATTAAGGCGATTCCGTGGAGTGTTCTGATTCTGATTGCAGGTGTCAATGTTCTGATGAATATTACCCAGACAATGGGCGGCATCGACCTGCTTTCCTCCATCCTGGCATCCTTTATGACGAAGCGGACGGCTGGTCCGATCATGGGCTTTACGGCAGGCTTAATGTCCTGGTTCTCCAGTGCAAACGGCGTTGTATTCCCGACTCTGATTCCGACGGTTCCGGATATCGCATCCCAGGTGGGCGGTGCATCCGTCATGCAGATTATCACTGCAATCGTGTGCAGCGCAACCGTTGCAGGTATCAGCCCGCTTTCAACCGGCGGCAGCCTGATTCTGGCAAGCTATGCACAGGAGACGGACTGCGGAGATAAAGAGCAGCAGAAGATGTTCGGTACTCTGTTTGCGCTGTCTGCGACGGTCGTTGTGATTGTGTGTGTACTGACCTTCGTTGGAGTGACAAGTTTTGTTGGATAATTGACAGAGTCAAGAGGAGAAAGCCGAAGTTCAGAAACTTGAATGCCATTTTGAATGGATTTGGTGTTGAAAATGGAACAGGCAGGTTTCTGAACAAACGTTAAGTGAAAGTTTAAGGAAAGGGAGAATCTACCATGAAACAGTTCGCATATGTAGGATGCCGCACCACCAAGGAGCGCAACGCCCGCGGCAAAGGCATCCGTATTTTCGAAATAGAAAATGGAACCTGGAAACCGGTTGGACTTTTAGAAGGTCCGGTGAATCCGTCCTATTTTTGTCTGAATGAAGCACAGGACATGCTGTATACCATTCATGGTGATTACAGCGAAGTCAGCGCTTATCGAATCCAGCCGGATGGAAAACTTGTCTACTGCAATACAGTGGGCACACATGGAACGAATCCGGTGCATCTGGTGCTTGACAGAAGCGGAAAATGGTTGTATGTGGCAAATTTACAGACCGGTGCAGTTTCACTGATTCCGGTGCTGAAGGATGGAAGTCTTGGAAAAATCAAGGAATTGTATTTCATTTCCGGTAACGGCGGTCCGGGTTATATTTCTCATCCGCATCAGACGATGCTTGACCGGAGCGGACGCTGGCTGGCAGTTCCATCCCAGGGACGGCTTCAGGGTGTCGGAAAAATTACATTATTTGAAACAAACGGAACAGAAGGAACACTGAGAGAGCATTTTGCCATCAAGGGACGCACAGGGGCAGAGCCGAGACACTGCGTATTTGCACCGAGCAATCGTTTCTGCTATTGCGTGAATGAGAAAGACAGTACGGTAGCGGCGTACCGGTTTGATGAGAACGAGGGAACGCTGGAGCCGATGCAGATTTTGACGAGTCTGCCGGAGGACTATGCTGGAGACGGCTGGGCGAGCGCTATCGATATGGATGCAGAGGGAAAGACCCTGTACGTATCGAACCGCAAGCATGACAGCGTGAGCGTGTACCATCTTGACGCTGAGACAGGCCGGATGAGCTGGATGCAGAACATTAAGACCGGCGGTGAACAGCCAAGATTTTTGACTGTCAGTCCGGATGGAGAGTGGGTTGCTGCAGCCAATGAGGTAACAGACACCATTGTATGCTTCAAGAGAAATGAGAATGGAAGTTTACAGGAAAATCCGGTGGTAGTAGAAACGGAGAGCCCCGTCTGCATAGTATTTAAGACCCGGTAGAGAAAAAAGCCGAGATATTTTTGAATTGAAAAGCCGATTTTTAGCAGAAAAATGAGAATGATTCGATTGGCACGAATCGTAACGAAAGGAGTACATATATGGTAACCTTACATGAGGGAAAACAATTCATTATAAATAACGATCACATTGCAAGTGCAGAGGAAGCTGCAAAGCTTTCTGAAGAAGCAGCAAAGAAAGAAACACTGACCTGGCAGGTGCTTTCAAAACACAATCACTCAGACAATATGGAACATCTGGAAATCCAGTTTGATTCTATGGGTGTGTATGACAATACCTACGTCGGCATTCTCCAGACAGCTTACGCAAGCGGTCTGAAAGAGTTCCCGATGCCGTGTGTATTTACAAACTGCCATAACTGTCTGTGTGCAGTCGGAGGTACTATTAACACCGATGTCCACAAATATGCAGAATCTGCCTGCCGCAAATCCGGTGGTATCTTCGTTCCGCCGCATGAGGCAGTCATCCATCAGTACATGCGTGAGATGATCGTTAACTCCGGCGATATGTCGATTGTATCCGATTCCCACACCCGTTATGGTACACAGGGTTCTGTCTCCATCGGCGAAGGCGGTCCGGAGCTTGCAAAGGCAATGCTGGGAAAATACTATGAGATCGACTATCCGGGTGTGATTGCCGTTCTTTTAACCGGTACCCCGAAGCCGTGGGTTGGTCCGATGGATGTGGCTTTGAGCATCATCGGCAAGGTATTTAAGAATAATTTTGTGAAGAATAAAGTCCTTGAGTTCATTGGACCGGGCGTACACAGCCTCTCAATGGATTTCAGAAACGGTATTGATACGATGACAACCGAGTCTGCCTGTCTGTCTTCTGTGTGGGCGACGGATGATAAGGTAAAAGAGTATTTTGAGATTCACAAGCGTCCGCAGGGCTTCAAGGAGATGGTTCCGGGCAATGCAGCACTTTATGACGGCGTAGTAGAGGTAAATCTGGATACGATCGTTCCGATGATTGCGCTTCCGTTCCATCCAAGCAATGCATATCCGCTGGCAGATGTCATCGCTGAACCGGAGAAATATTTAAAGATGGTAGAAAAAGAGGCAGAGCGTGTTTTCGAGAATAACAAGGATATTCATCTGGATCTCTGCTCCAAGATTCATGACGGCAAGATCAAGGTTGATCAGGCGGCGATCGCAGGCTGTGCAGCCGGTTCCTTCGAAAATATCTATGCGGTTGACCAGATCGCGAAGAAGATGGACAAAGGACTGGGAACCTTCCCATTCAATATTTATCCGGCATCTCAGCCGATTATGTATGAGTTAAACAAAATCGGTGTCTTAAATGACCTGATGGGATATGGGGTGCGTGTGAAGACAGCATTCTGCGGACCGTGCTTCGGCGCATCGGATGCACCTGGAAACAATGATTTCTGTATCCGTCATAGCACTCGTAACTTCCCGAACCGTGAGGGAAGCAACCCGGCAACCGGTCAGATCGCATCGGTTGCACTGATGGATTCCAAGTCAATCGCGGCAACTGCATTTAATGGCGGCTATTTAACCTCTGCAGAGAACTGCCCGGTTGTATTTGAAACACCATCCTATGAATTCAATGAGCACATTTACGAGAACATTGTATACAATGGATTTGGAAAAGCAAAACCGGAGACAGAGATCGTTTATGGACCGTCCATCAAGGACTGGCCGGAGATGGAGCCGTTAAAAGAAAATCTGTTATTACAGGTAGCCAGCGTAATCCGTGACGAAGTGACAACCACAGACGAACTGATTCCGTCCGGTGAGACAGCCTCCTATCGTTCTAATCCGTACAAGATTTCAGAATTTACCCTGATTCGTAAGGATCCGAAGTATGTTGGCCGTGCGAAAGCGGCACAGGAGTATGAGAAGGCTCGTCTGGCTGGTGACAGCGCTAAGGCTGGTGAATTTTATCAGGTACTGCAGGCAGCTGGCGTTACAACATCGCTTGAGGAGCTGATGCAGACAACCGGTATTGGTTCCGTACTGTATGCAAAACGTCCGGGTGATGGTTCTGCCCGTGAGTATGCAGCAAGCTGTCAGAAGGTGCTTGGCGGTCTGGCTGACATCTGTATCGAGTACGCAACCAAGCGTTACCGCAGCAACTGCGTCAACTGGGGTATCCTTCCATTTACCTGTGATGAGGCGGAAATTAATCTGGAAGCTGGCGAGTATGTATATCTGCCGGGTATCCGTGAAGCAGTTGAAAAGGGTGCAAAGGAATTTGAAGCAACCGTTATCGGAACAGACGGCAGCAGCCGGAAGCTTATGCTGGCTCTCAAGGATGTGACCGAGGCGGAGAAGGAAGTTCTGCTGGCGGGAAGCTTGATTAACTTTTACAAAAACACAAAATAAAAATGGGAATCGGGCGGTTGCTTGTGAGTATTGTGAGTAGACGCTGAATCCTGTCTGTACGCCCGGAATCCCGGATGCCCGATGGGGCGGGGACTGCGGGCGTATAATCAGTCGCGAAAGATTGAAACAGCCAAAACGTGAGAAATAGTTTAAAAGAAAGGGAAAGAGAGTCTATGAATATAGAAGAAATGCAGGCGCAGAGAGACGCTGATTATGAAAAATATAAGGCAGAAGGGCGCATCTGGGGCACAGTTCCGCGCGAAAAGATTGTGCAGATTCAGATTCCACGTACCAGCAAAGAGGTGATTGACCGCTACTATGCGCTGGAAGATATGAGTACGGCTGTATCGGACATTCTGGATACTTACGGCATTCACGGTGCTGTTCCAAACACCTGCTTAAAGCCAGTCAAGGCAGGCTCACGCCTGGTGGGAACAGCTGTCACGGTCCGCAGCATCCCGTCCCGCAAGACGGCGACGCAGGGACAGCGAGACAAAGATAAGATTTTGATGTCCACGAAGGATATTTTCTACCTGGGCGAGGCGGGCGATGTGCTGGTGTCCGATTTCGGAGGCAATCTGGAGTATTCCAATATCGGTGGCCAGAGCTGCCATCTGGCGAAAGTACGTGGATTTGCAGGCTGCATCGCTTATGGAAGCTGCCGCGATACGGAGGAGATCAGCCGGATGGATTTCCCGGTCTTTTCCTGCGGCGTGACGCCGATGACCGGAAAATACCGCATGGAGTGTGCAGAAGTGAACGGACCGGTCAGCCTCTGCGGCTGCCTTGTCATGCCGGGCGACCTGATCGTGGCAGACGGTTCGGGTGTCTGCATTGTTCCGAATGAGCTTGTCGAGGAAGTGCTTGAAAAAGCGGAGAAGTCCGCGGCAAAAGAAGAAGAATTTTCCCGGATTCTGGAAGCAGGCGGCGGGATTGAGGAACTGAAAAAAGCAAAATAATAAATAGGTATTTTCGGGGGATATATTTCATAGAAACAGGGATTTGTTTACCATGCTGGAAGCGAGGTAAGCAGGTCCCTTTGTTCGTGTATGGAGGGGCTTATTTTATGGCTGGGATTTTCCGGATACGGCAGGTTCGGGTTATCTCAGCCGGGCGCGAGCGCAGCGTAAATGTAAAAAAATAATGAAATCATTGAATAAAATCCCCGTTAGTGTTAGAATAAATAAGATTGTATAACTATGCCTATATGATCTTTATGTATTAAAACATATCATTTATGATGGAATGAAATAAAATAACTAGATTTAGAATGTAAGAAATAGGAGAGAAAAGCATGAATCTGATAGAGAAAGTGTTTGGTACCCACAGCGAACGCGAGCTGAAGCTGATCCGCCCGATCGTGGATAAGATTCTAGGTATGCGCGAGCAGATGACTGCCTTATCGGATGATGAACTGCGTGACAATACGCGCAAGTTCAAAGAGCGCCTTGCGAACGGCGAGACGCTGGACGACCTTCTGCCGGAGGCATTTGCAACCGTGCGTGAGGCGGCGAGACGAGTATTAAATATGGAGCATTACCCGGTTCAGCTGATCGGTGGTATCGTCCTGCATCAGGGACGTATCGCAGAGATGCGTACTGGTGAGGGTAAAACCCTGGTTTCTACCGCACCGGCGTACTTAAATGCGCTGGCTGGAAAGGGTGTATTCATCGTTACCGTCAACGACTATCTGGCAAAACGAGATGCAGAGTGGATGGGCGAGGTTCACAGATTCCTCGGTCTGACGGTCGGCGTGGTTTTAAACTCGATGAATTCCGACGAGCGCCGGGAAGCTTACAACTGTGATATTACCTACGTTACCAACAATGAGCTTGGTTTCGATTATCTGCGTGACAACATGGCGATCTACAAAGAGCAGATGGTTATGCGGAATCTGGACTATGCGATCATCGATGAGGTCGATTCCGTCCTGATCGATGAGGCGAGAACCCCGCTTATCATTTCCGGACAGAGCGGCAAGTCCACGAAGCTCTATGAGGTCTGCGATATTCTGGCACGTCAGTTGGAAAAGGGCGAGGAATCAGCAGAATTTTCCAAGATGGCAGCCATCATGGGCGAGGAGATCGAGGAGACAGGCGATTTCGTAGTCAATGAGAAAGATAAAGTAGTCAACCTGACCGAGGCTGGTGTGAAGAAGGTTGAAGATTTCTTCCACATCGAAAACCTGGCGGATCCGGAGAACCTGGAGATCCAGCACAACATCATTCTGGCACTGCGTGCCAACTACCTGATGTTCCGCGATAAGGACTACGTGGTAAAAGATGACGAGGTTCTGATCGTCGATGAGTTTACCGGACGTATCATGCCGGGACGCCGTTATTCCGATGGTCTCCATCAGGCGATTGAGGCGAAGGAGCACGTACATGTGCGCCGTGAGAGCCGCACGCTGGCAACCATTACCTTCCAGAACTTCTTCAACAAGTTCAACAAGAAGGCTGGTATGACCGGTACGGCACAGACCGAGGAGAAGGAATTCCGTAACATTTACCAGATGGACGTTATCTCCATCCCGACGAACCGACCGGTACAGCGTATTGATTACGAGGATGCGGTTTATAAGACGAAAAAAGAGAAATTCCATGCGGTTGTCGAGGAAGTGGCAGCAGCCCATGAAAAGGGACAGCCGGTTCTGGTTGGTACCATTACGATCGAGACTTCCGAGCTTCTGAGCAAGATGCTGACAAGACGCGGCATTCCGCATAAGGTATTAAATGCGAAGTTCCATGAGCTGGAGGCTGAGATCGTAGCAGATGCAGGTATCCATGGTGCCGTTACGATCGCGACTAATATGGCAGGTCGTGGTACGGATATCAAGCTGGATGAGATTTCCAGAGAACTGGGCGGCTTAAAGATTATCGGTACAGAGCGTCATGAGTCCAGACGTATTGATAACCAGCTGCGCGGTCGTGCCGGACGTCAGGGCGATCCGGGTGAATCACGTTTCTACCTGTCCCTGGAGGATGACCTGATGCGTCTCTTCGGTTCAGAGCGTCTGATGAATATGTTCAACGCGATGGGCGTACCGGAGAATGAGCAGATCGAGCACAAGATGCTTTCCAAGGCGATTGAGAAAGCACAGATGAAGATCGAGACCAACAACTACGGTATCCGCGAGAACCTGTTAAAATACGACGAGGTTATGAACGAGCAGCGTGAGGCAATCTACGCAGAGCGCCGCCGTGTACTGGATGGTGAGAATATGCGTTCTGTTATCATGAAGATGATCACGGATATCGTAGAAAACGCCGTAGATATGTCCATCTCTGATGAGCAGGAACCGGCTGAGTGGGATCTGTCCGAGTTAAATTCCCTGCTGCTTCCGGTTATCCCGTTAGAGCCGATTCAGCTGACGGAAGACCAGCAGCATATGAAGAAAAACGAGCTGAAACATATGCTTAAAGAGGCGGCAACGAAGCTTTATGAGACACGCGAGGCAGAGTTTACAAGCGCGGAACAGGTACGCGAGATGGAGCGCGTGATCCTTCTGAAAGTGGTTGATGCAAAGTGGATGGCTCATATCGACGATATGGATCAGCTGCGCGAAGGCATTGGTCTGCAGGCATATGGTCAGAGAGACCCGCTGGTTGAGTATAAGATGAGCGGCTATGAGATGTTCGACAGCATGACGGCAGCGATCCGTGAGGATACCGTCCGTATTCTGTTCCACATCCGTGCAGAGCAGAAGGTCGAGCGTGAACCGGCTGCCAAGGTAACGGGAACCAACCGTGACGACAGCACCGTGCAGGCACCGAAGAAGCGTGAGGAGAAGAAGATTTACCCGAACGATCCGTGCCCATGCGGTTCCGGCAAGAAGTACAAACAGTGCTGTGGACGGAAGCTGTACGCGAAGAATTAATAGATGAAAGAAGGCAGGCTGCTGTGATTTTGCAGCAGTCTGTGCAGAAAATTCCCGAAACTATGGCGAAATACCTGGTTCCGGGAATTTTTCCAAATATAAAAAAGAGTTACGGTCTATATGTGTGTGATCCGTAACAAAATATAACTGAAAGAATGCTGAACCGTTGAGAAAAATGGCAGCAGATAGATGAGAATGGAGAAGGTGAGAGCATGGTTGAATTAGATCAGTTTAAGTATACGTTATCAACCTACGATGAGACGCTGAAAGAGGTCAAGGATTCCCTGGATCTGGAAAATAAGGAGCGCCGCATCACGGAGCTTGACAAATCAATGGAAGAACCGGGCTTCTGGGATGATCCGGAGCGCTCGACCAAGACGGTCCGTGAGGCGAAAAATCTCAAAGATACAGTGGATGGCTACAAGCACCTTGAACAGCAGTATGAGGATATCCAGGTCATGATCGAGATGGGCTATGAGGAAAATGACCCGGCGATGATTCCGGAGATTCAGGAGATGTTAGATGAGTTCGTCAAAGAGCTGGAAGAACTCCGCACAAAGACACTCCTGTCCGGCGAGTACGACGGCTGCAACGCGATCCTCAAGCTGAACGCGGGCGCGGGTGGTACCGAGGCGATGGACTGGTGCAGTATGCTGTATCGTATGTACCAGCGCTGGGCGGACAAAAAGGGCTTTACGACCGAGGTGCTTGATTTCCTGGATGGCGACGAGGCGGGACTTAAGTCCATCACACTGCAGGTCAACGGCGAAAATGCCTACGGCTACCTGAAATCGGAGAAAGGCGTCCATCGTCTGGTCCGTATTTCCCCGTTCAACGCGGCTGGCAAGCGTCAGACCTCGTTCGTTTCCTGTGATGTCATGCCGGATATTGAAGAAGATCTGGATGTGGAGATTAATCCGGACGATCTGCGGATCGATACCTATCGCTCGAGTGGTGCCGGTGGACAGCATATCAACAAGACGTCCTCCGCGATCCGTATCACGCATCTGCCGACCGGTATCGTCGTACAGTGCCAGAATGAGCGTTCCCAGTTCCAGAACAAGGACAAGGCGATGCAGATGTTAAAGGCGAAGCTGTACCTGCTCAAACAACAGGAAAATGCCGAGAAGTTGTCCGACATCCGCGGCGATGTCAAGGACATCAACTTCGGAAATCAGATTCGTTCCTACGTTATGCAGCCGTACACGCTCGTCAAGGATCACCGGACAAACGCGGAAAATGGCAATGTGAACGCGGTGATGGACGGTGATATTGATCTGTTTATCAGTGCGTATTTAAAGTGGATCAGCCTGAAAAACCAGAAGACAGAAGAAGCATAAAAGAAGATAAAACAGCCTGGATTGGCGGCACAAAAGTTTGACGGAGAAGAAAGCGCTCTGTCGAGTGCCGTCAGTTTGGGCTGTTTTTTTACAGATACAATTCGACTATAATGAAAGAAATAGATTGCAGAGTGTCAATAAATGTGATAATATCTTTCTGGTAAACACAAATGTATTTCTGGTGCGTACACAAGCGGAGATGGAATGGAAGAAAAAACAAAGTATTATCTGTTAAAGCAGAAAGCAGTGCCGGAAGTCCTTTTGAAGGTGGCGGAAGCGAAGAAGCTCATTGCGTCAGAAAAAGCGATGACGATTCAGGAGGCGACCGACCAGCTTGGGATCAGCCGGAGTTCCTTTTACAAGTATAAGGACGATATTTTTCCATTTTATGACAACGCCAAGGGCAAGACGATTACCATGGTGCTGCAGATGGATGATGAACAGGGACTTTTATCGGATCTTCTTCATATCGTAGCGATTTACAAGGCAAATATTCTGACGATTCATCAGAGTATTCCGGTCAACAATGTGGCGACGCTGACACTCAGCGTGGAAGTCCGTTCGGATACCGGAAATATATCGCATATGGTCGAAGAGATGGAAGAAAATTCGGGAGTACACAACGTAAAAATTATAGCCAGGGAGTAAAGATTATGATTCAGGTAGCAGTGATGGGCTATGGAACAATTGGTTCCGGAGTCGTAGAAGTATTAGAAACCAACAAAGACAAAATCACAGAAAAAACCGGCAAAGAGATTGCAGTAAAATATATTCTGGATCTGCGTGAATTTCCGGGTGATCCGCACGAAGCGCAGATTGTTCATGATTTTGAGATCATTGAAAAAGACGAAGACGTAGAGATCGTTGTAGAGGCGATGGGCGGCGTCAATCCGGCATACAAGTTTGCAAAAGCGTGCCTGTTAGCCGGTAAGCACGTTGTGACCTCCAACAAGGCACTTGTAGCGGCACACGGCACCGAGCTTCTGGCGATTGCACGCGAGAAGAACTTAAACTTCCTCTTCGAAGCCAGCGTAGGCGGCGGCATCCCGCTTCTGCGTCCGCTGACCCAGTCTCTTGCAGGCGAGAAGATCGAGGAAATCAGCGGTATCTTAAACGGTACAACCAACTACATCCTTACCAAGATGGCAAGAGAAGGTCAGACCTTTGAGGAAGCCCTGAAGAAAGCGCAGGAACTCGGATATGCAGAGCGCAACCCGGAGGCAGACGTAGAAGGCTACGATACCTGCCGCAAGATCACGATTCTTACCTCACTGGCAACTGGAAAAGAAGTAAATTACGAAGATGTGCCGACCGAGGGCATCACAAAGATTACCGATACTGATTTCAAATATGCGGCAAAGCTGGGAACCTCGATTAAACTGTTTGGAACCAGCCGCATGGAAGGCAATAAAGCCAGCGTCTATGTATGCCCGATGATGATTGGAACGGATCATCCGCTCTTTGCAGTCAATGACGTATACAATGCAGTCATGGTTCGCGGCAATACACTTGGAACCGTCATGTTCTACGGCAGCGGCGCCGGAAAACTCCCGACCGCCAGCGCAGTCGTCAGCGACATCGTAGAGATCGCCGGACACATGGAAGACAACATCCCGACCGGCTGGACCGACGAAAAACAGCCAGTTGCACCGATGGGCGAAGTAACCTTCAGCTACTTCCTCCGACTGGCAGGCAAATCAGCCGACAAACTTGCCGATGTGCGTGCAGCCTTCGGTGAAGCAGAAACCATCGAACTCCCGGAGATGGACGAATTTGCGGTCATAACCGGAGAAATGACCGAAGCACGCTTCCGGAAACTGGCAGCGGCATTCGAGGAAGATATCCGCCAGACGATTCGCTATACAAAATAGGATATAAAGTAAAAAGCACGCCAAAGTCATTCATGACGCGGTGTGCTTTTTAACGCAAGAAATACACAGAAAAAGGTCCCCTTGCCAATCATTTTATTGTAACGGACAAATCAAACTCTCATACAACTCCATTGCCTGATCAAAAAACGGCGCATATTGCGGATCCGTAATCATATGGTACACCTGGATCAGGCAGAAAAACTCAACTACTCCAAAGATGGTAGACATAACTCCCAGTATCAGCCCGACCACTGCGCTGCCGCGCCGCGGCTGTCCTTCCTCCTTGGATAGGACAAACAGTACATTCGCCGACATTCCGAGCAGAATCGCGGCGGAAAAACTCAAAAACAGGGAGAAAAATGCGAAGATGCCGCACATCATTGACATCGTGGCATAGCGGCGCGAACGATTGCGCCGGGTTTCATTTGTATCTGAATGTTCCTTCGGAGAAGGTGTTTCATCGTAATAACTCATCGTATATCTAATCCTTTCATAACTGTGAAAAAAGAAAACAGCTACATCCTTTTCTGAAAATTAGAGACAGCCGCTGAATAGGGCAAAACAAAATCTATGCCCATCTGGCGGATTGAATCCGATAAAAGTGTATCATGAATAAAGCCGCTTGTCCAGTTAGGCATTGACTTGCGAAATATGCGCTGGAATGGTATGATTAAACAGCGTATTGATATTGAAGGAGAGTTTTTGCATGGATATTATACAGGCATTGAAAGAAGAGCTTCAGATAGGGAGAAATCAGGTCGAAGCGGCGGTAAAGCTGATCGATGAGGGAAACACGATCCCGTTCATCGCGCGCTACCGCAAGGAGGCGACCGGTTCCCTGAATGATGAGGTGCTGCGCCAGCTAGATGAGCGACTGCGCTATCTTCGGAATCTGGAGGATAAAAAGGAGCAGGTGATCGGTGCGATCCGCGCCCAGGAGAAGCTGACTCCGGCGCTGGAGAAACAGATCCGCGATGCGGCGACGCTGGTTGCGGTGGAAGATCTTTATCTTCCGTACCGCCCGAAACGGCGCACCCGTGCCGGAATTGCCCGTGAGAAAGGGCTGGAACCGTTAGCAGTCTGGATTTACAAGCAGGAAGCGGGCGGCAGCCTGGAGGCGGAGGCGGCGAAGTATGTGTCGGAAGAAAAGGGTGTTGCAGATGTTTCAGAGGCAATAGACGGCGCGCGTGATATTCTGGCTGAGCAGATCAGCGAGATGGCAAAATACCGCAACTACGCACGTAAAAAGACGATGCAGGACGGTCTTTTGGAGGCATCCGCAAAGGATGAGAAGATACAGTCGGTGTACGAGATGTACTATCATTTCTCCGAACCAGTCAAAAAGCTGGCGGGACACCGTGTGCTGGCGATCAACCGCGGTGAGAAAGAGAAGATTCTGAGCGTGAAGCTTATAGCGCCGGAGGAGCAGATTGTCCGGTATATGGAGAAACAGCTGATTATCCGCCCGGATGGGGATGCGGCGCGCGTGATGGAAGAAGTGATTCTGGACAGCTACCGCCGCCTGATCGGACCGGCCATCGAGCGCGAGATCCGCGCAAGGCTGACAGAAACGGCAGAGAACGGCGCGATTCAGGTATTTGGCAAGAACCTGGAACAGCTCCTGATGCAGCCGCCGATCGCAGGATGCGTGGTGCTCGGCTGGGATCCGGCATTCCGGACGGGCTGCAAGCTGGCAGTTGTGGATGAGACGGGAAAAGTGCTCGATACGACGGTCATTTACCCGACTGCGCCGCAGAACCGCGTGGAAGAGTCGAAGGAGATCGTGAAAAAGCTGATCCGCAAGTACGGCATTTCCCTGATCTCAGTGGGGAATGGTACGGCAAGCCGAGAATCTGAGCAGATCATCGTGGAACTCTTAAAAGAAATTCCGGAGAAAGTTCAGTATGTCATCGTCAATGAGGCGGGCGCGTCGGTTTATTCGGCGAGCAAGCTGGCGACGGAGGAATTTCCGCAGTTTGACGTCGGACAGAGAAGTGCGGCATCGATCGCGAGACGCCTGCAGGATCCACTGGCGGAGCTGGTAAAAATTGATCCGAAATCCATTGGAGTCGGTCAGTACCAGCATGATATGAACCAGAAAAATTTAAGCGAGGCGCTGCAGGGCGTGGTGGAAACGTGCGTAAATAAGGTCGGCGTGGATCTGAATACGGCATCGGCGCCGCTGCTCGCCTATATTTCCGGCATTAACAAGACGATTGCGAAAAATATCGTGGCATATCGGGAGGAGAATGGCGCATTTTCAACGCGCCGTGAGCTTTTGAAGGTGGCGAAGCTGGGACCGAAGGCGTATGAACAGTGCGCCGGATTTATGCGGATCCAGGGCGGCAAGAATCCGCTCGATGCGACGAGTGTGCACCCGGAGAGCTATAAAGCAGCGGAGGCACTTTTAAAGCAGCTTGGACATGATCCGAAGGAGATCGCGGCGGGCGGCATCCGCAATATCCGCAAGGAGATCGCGGATACGGCAAAGCTGGCAAAAGAGCTTTCGATCGGCGAGCCGACCTTACTCGATATCGTGAGCGAGTTGGAAAAACCGGCGCGCGACCCGCGTGAGGAGATGCCGAAGCCGATTCTCCGCACGGATGTGCTGGAAATGAAGGATTTGAAGCCGGGCATGATTTTAAAAGGAACCGTGCGGAATGTCATTGATTTCGGTGCGTTTGTGGATATCGGCGTGCATCAGGATGGTCTGGTTCACGTGTCCCAGATGACAGACCGCTATATCAAGCATCCGCTGGAGGCGGTCAGCGTCGGGGATATCGTGGAGGTCAAGGTGCTGGCGGTTGATGTGGCGAAGAAGCGCATTTCGCTGACGATGAAAATCCGGGAGACGAAGTAAACCACGGCAGATTCAGCCGTTGGTTATAGGATGCAGGAGCGCTGACTGGAATGGGGCGGCGGATAAGGCATAGAAAATTAGGGAGAAGATAAAATGGACTTACGTGTAAAAATACAGCCAAAAGAGATTTTTATTTATTCGATGTACAATTTCTGGGCGGGACTGCGTGGAATCGGATGCATCATACTGACGGTGCTCGTTATTATTGCAGCGGCAGCCAGCGAGGAACGTCTGGGAACGCAGGTGACGAATCTGGTGATTCTGGGAGTGATTGCCTTGACAGGCTTTCAGATTTTTGCAATCTGGAAACAGGCAGAGCGCACCGCCCGGGATGCGAAAACGGGAGCTGAGATTGTATTTCACATTGGAGACGAGGGCATCCGTGCCCGCCAGGCGAACGGCAAGGGTGAGATCAGCTGGGATAAGCTGGTAAAAGTGAAAAAGATCGCGGGAATCTATGTGCTTTACCTAGGTCGAGACAAGGCGTACCTGATGCCGAAGCGCGTGTTCAGAGGTTCGGAGGAGCAGATTTTTCTCAGTATGCTTACAAGAAATCTGCCGCAGGAAAAGAGAAGAGGAATTCGAGCATGATGATAGAAACAAACAGCCCGGAAGAGACGTATGCGTTTGGAAAAAAGCTTGGAATGGAAGCGCAGGCAGGGCAGGTGTATTGTTTGAATGGTGATCTGGGCGTAGGAAAGACGGTTTTTACGCAGGGGTTTGCCGCGGGACTTGGAATTCAGGAACCGGTCAACAGCCCGACTTTCACGATCGTGCAGGAGTACGACGATGGGCGCCTGCCGCTCTACCATTTTGATGTATATCGTCTCGGCGATGTGGACGAGATGGATGAGATTGGCTATGAGGACTATTTCTACGGCGAGGGCATCTGCCTGATCGAATGGTCGGAGCGCATCCGCGAGATCCTGCCGGAACATCCGATCCAGATCACGATTGAAAAGGATCTGGAAAAGGGCTTTGATTACCGGAAAATTTCAGTAAACGAGCAGTAGCCGGCGACAGGAGGAAAGAGAAAATGAGAATTTTGGGAATCGAAAGCGCATCCCTGGTGGCATCGGTTGCTATTGTTACGGATGATGTGATCACGGCGGAATATACGGTGAATCAGAAAAAAACGCATTCGCAGACACTTCTTCCGATGATTGATGAGATTGTGAAAATGCTGGAGGTGCCGTTGGAAAGCATCGATGCAATCGCAGTATCCGGCGGTCCGGGCTCTTTTACGGGGCTTCGGATTGGCTCTGCGACAGCGAAAGGACTGGGACTGGCGCTTGGGAAGCCGCTGATCCATGTGCCGACGATGGATGCGATGGGATATTGTCTGTACGGGGCTTCGGCGCTCATCTGCCCGATGCTGGATGCGAGACGGCAGCAGGTGTACACGGGGCTCTATCGGTATGAAGAGAAGTTCGAGATTGTGAAAGAACAGTGCATTACGGATATCCATGCGTTGATTGCCGAGTTAAATGAGCGCGGCGAGCGCGTGATTTTCCTGGGGGACGGTGTGCCGGTCAACCGGGCGGTGATCGAGGAAGAGATGAAGGTGCCGTATTCGTTTGCACCGGCACAGGCGAGCCGTCAGCGAGCTTCGGCGGTGGCAGCGCTTGGCGCAGTGTATCTGGCAGAGGGAAAGACCGAGACGGCAGCCGAGCATAAGCCGGATTATCTGCGGAAATCGCAGGCGGAGCGCGAGCGCGAGGTCGCAGAGCGCCAGGGCGAGATGGATAAGCTGGCAGCCGGTATTGTGGTCGTGGAGAAGAAATAATGGCGGCAGGAACGGGAACGCAAAAAGAGCTTTGTGTTCAGATAGTGGATTTACAGCCGGGGGATCTTCCTGCGGTCCGGGCACTGGAACTGGAATGCTTTTCGGATGCATGGTCGGAGAAGCTTTTACAGGATCTGCTGACGAGCAGCTGGGATAAAGCCTGGGTGCTGAAAGAGGATGAAACCGTCTGTGGCTACAGCAATTTCCGCGTCATTGCCGGGGAAGGCGAGCTGATGCGGATCGCGGTTCACGGCGCGTGCCGGGGGCGCGGCTATGGGCGGCTTCTGATGGAACGGCTGTTAAGGGAAGCAGAGGAAGAAAACGTCGAGGATATCACCTTGGAGGTGCGTGCATCCAATGCCCCGGCGATTGCGCTGTATGAGGCGTATGGCTTTCAGAAAGAGGCGGTTCGGAAGAATTATTACAGCGGGCCGACGGAAGATGCGCTGATTTATTGGAAAAGAAGCGGAAAAAGCATTGACAGATGAAATGGAAATGAGTATACTGTTTAACAGATAAAAGCGTAACACTTTACAGTGTTAAATTAAAAGAAAAGAACGGTAGGAGGTTCATATGCTGAGTCAGGTATCTATTTTTGCAGAGAATAAGAAAGGACGTTTACAGAATATTACATCCCTTCTTCAGAAGGAGAATATTAACATCTGGGGTTCGATCACGAATGACAGTGCGGAGTACGGTATTATCCGTATGGTTGTTTCTAATCCAGAGCACGCGGAGAAAGTGCTGGCGGAAGCTGGTTATCTCTGTCGTCTGACAGAGGTGCTTGGCGTCGAACTGGATGACGAGGTCGGAGCACTCAACCGTCTGTTAATTTCCCTCGAAGAGAGCAATATCAATGTAGATTACCTGTATCTCTCCTTCAATCGTGATTCTGGCAAGCCGGTTATGGTGCTTCACACGGACGATGTGAGGGAGGTCAGCATCTGCCTGACATCGAAGGGATATAAGGTACTGTAAGTATTTCCAGCACTTTCCGCTTAAAAACCGGTATAAAAAACAGTATAATGATGGAGAAGCTGTGGAGGACATGGCTTCTCCATTTTGCGTATATAGAAGAGAAAGGCGAGGAGAGCATGAGAAAATATGGAGAGAGCGGCATTCTTCTGTCGGTTGTCTGCAACCGGTGCGGGAAGAAGCTGGCGGTGAAAGAAGGCATTCTGCGCGAAGGAGCGGCGCATTTTGATGTGGCATGGGACTATTTTTCGGAGAAAGATGGGGAGGTGCATCATTTTGATCTGTGCGAGGAGTGCTATGATGGAGTGACGCGGGAATTTCTGATTGAGGCAGATAAGGAGGAGAGGACGGAACTATTGTAGAGTCGTGAGGGGAACGGAGAAACGCGGGACAGGCGGTGCGCCATCTGCGTCTCGCCAGTGAATTGGATTGCTGAATTTCTGGCTTGCAACATAGTATTTCTTTATGATATTATTAAATGATATGGGAGTTAGGAGAAAAGCTGTTTTGACAGCTTTTTGCATGACTTTTAATTAAAAAGATTTATTATGAATCATTTATTTAATAGAAAAGAGGATGTTCCATGTTAGATGTATGTTTGCTGGGAACGGGCGGGATGATGCCGCTGCCGTATCGGTGGCTGACGGCTTTGATGGTCCGCTGCTCGGGCAGCAATTTGCTGATAGACTGCGGGGAAGGCACGCAGATTGCGTTGAAAGAAAAGGGCTGGAGTCCGAAGCCGGTGGATGTGATTTGTTTTACACATTATCACGCGGATCATATCAGCGGTCTGCCGGGACTTTTGTTGACGATGGGAAATGCGGAGCGGACGGAGCCGATCACGATGATTGGACCGAAGGGACTGGAACGCGTGGTGACGGCACTGCGGACGATCGCGCCGGAATTGCCGTTTCAGCTTGAGTTTATCGAGCTGACGGAGCCGAGACAGCAGCTTCAGATTGGACCGTATGTGATCGATGCGTACCGGGTCAACCATAATGTGACCTGTTATGGGTACTCGATTTCGATTCCGAGAAAGGGACGGTTCGATGTGGAACGCGCGCGGGCGCAGGAGATTCCGCAGAAGTTCTGGAGCCGCCTGCAGAAGGGGGAGACGATCGAGGAGGAAGGCAGAACGCTGACACCGGATATGGTGCTCGGAGGTGACCGGAAGGGAATCAAGGTGTCATACTGTACCGATACGAGACCGCTTCCGGTAATTGCGGAGTACGCGAAGGATGCGGATCTGTTTATCTGTGAAGGCATGTACGGCGAGGACGGGAAAGAAGCCAAGGCGAGAGAATACAAGCATATGACATTCCAGGAGGCGGCGCACCTGGCGAAGGAGGCCCAGCCGAAGGAAATGTGGCTGACTCATTACAGCCCGTCGCTCATCCGTCCGGATGATTATATGGATAAAGTGCGTGAGATATTCCCGAGAGCGAAAGCCGCCCGCGATGGCTGGACGGCAGAGCTGGGATTTGATGAGGAGTAAGGGCGATGCAGACGGAAGAAAAGAGAGAGAATATAGAAGAAAAGAAGGAAGAACGGATGGAAATGCCAGTTTCAGGAGCATTGGAACAGGGACCAGGGAAAGCTCCGGTATCGGGGGCAGAGATTTCCGTGCATGATACAGAAAACGGACACCCATCAGAAGATGTTTACATTCTTGCAATCGAGAGTTCCTGTGATGAGACGGCAGCTTCAGTCGTGAAAAACGGACGTACCGTTCTTTCCAATATCATATCTTCCCAGATCGATCTTCACACGCTGTTTGGCGGCGTTGTGCCGGAGATTGCGTCGAGAAAGCATATCGAGAAGATCAACCAGGTTATTGAAGAGGCGCTGACAGAGGCACATATGAGTCTGGAGGAGATGACGGCGATTGCAGTTACCTACGGTCCAGGGCTGGTTGGCGCGCTTTTGGTCGGTGTGGCGGAAGCCAAAGCACTCGCGTATGCGGCGAAGAAGCCGCTGGTCGGCGTACACCATATCGAGGGGCACGTATCGGCAAATTTCATCGAAAATCCGGATCTGGAACCGCCGTTCATGTGCCTGATCGTGTCAGGCGGACATACACATCTGGTGATTGTGAAAGATTATGGCGAATTTGAGATTCTGGGACGCACCCGAGACGATGCAGCAGGCGAGGCCTTTGACAAGGTGGCACGCGCGGTCGGGCTCGGTTATCCGGGCGGCCCGAAGGTCGATAAGGCGGCAAAAGAGGGGAATCCACATGCGATTGAGTTTCCACGGGCAAAAGTGGGCGACAATCCATATGATTTCAGCTTCAGCGGCTTAAAATCGGCGGTCTTAAATTATATTAACCATGCGAAAATGATGGGCGAGGAGATCAATGTGCCGGATCTGGCGGCTTCGTTCCAGAATGCGGTTGTGGAAGTATTGGTATCGCGCACGATCGAGGCGGCGAAACAGCACGGCTATAAGTGCGTGGCGATCGCCGGCGGTGTGGCATCCAACTCCGCTCTCCGGGCGGGCATGGAGAAGGCCTGTAAAGAGGCGGGCATCCAGTTCTTCCATCCGTCACCGATCTTCTGTACGGACAATGCGGCGATGATCGGCGCGGCGGCGTACTATGAATATAAGAAGGGCGCGCGCGCAGGCTGGGATCTGAATGCGGTGCCGAATTTGAAGCTGGGCGAGAGATAATACAAATTTTTTCAGGAAGAATTGTTTTGCGGTTAATTTTTTTAAAAGATTGATTTGACAAAAAGTGGAAAAAGAGTGTTTTAAGAGATCGTTCTGGCATGGAGGAGAAACGAGATGGAACATACATTGGATCAATTTGGAAAAGAGAAAATTACACCGCATCCGACCCGCACCGCCGCTATCGTTCTGGCAGCCGGACAGGGAAAACGGATGAAAAGCAATATTCAGAAGCAGTTTCTCCTTCTGGAGGAAAAGCCGGTCATCTGGTATGCACTTCACGCGTTTGAGGAGAGCCGGGTCGATGATGTGATTCTGGTGACCGGGGCGGATGAGATCGCGTACTGCCGGGACGAGATTGTAGGAAAATATGGATTTTCCAAGGTGCGCGCTATCGTTGCGGGCGGAAAAGAGCGCTACCATTCGGTCTACGAGGGGTTAAAGGCGCTCGGCAGCCAGCTTTCCTATGGGGAGGGGGACTGCGTCCTGATTCATGACGGGGCGCGTCCGTTTGTGGACGAGCCGATGATTGAACGTATCGTATCAGATATACGAAGTTATAGCGCAGCAGTGGCAGGCATGCCGTCAAAGGATACGGTCAAGCTGGTGGATGCGGACGGATTTGCCTCTGTGACGCCGGAACGGGCGCATGTCTGGATGATTCAGACACCGCAGGGATTTACTTACCCGCTGATCCGCGCGGCGTATGACAAGATGATGAGTCGGGAAGAGTACCAGCAGGGAGTGACGGATGATGCGATGGTGGTCGAGACGATGACCGATCACAAGGTGCGCCTGACCGAAGGTTCTTACCGGAATATCAAGGTGACAACGCCGGAGGATATGGAGGTTGCGGCTGCATTTTTACAAAATAAAAAAAGTTAATAGGTCTATTGACAACCCTTGACTTCTATGTTATAGTACTTATCGTGTTTAACTGCCGAAGACAGCAGGTGCCGAAAGGCATAAGGTTAATACGCCTGCCGAGGGAACTGATATCGTTGTATATTTCTATCCCCCTGTCCTGCGAGTGACGGAGGGATTTTATTTTACAGAAAACGTTTACCAGGCGGTTATAGAAATAAAACAGGAGGTAAACCAATCATGGCAAAAGTTGAATTAAAGCAGCCGGTTGTTGCTGAAATCGCAGAATTATTCAACGGCGCTAAGGGCGCAGTAGTAGTTGACTACCGTGGACTGACAGTTGAGCAGGACACACAGCTCCGTAAGCAGTTAAGAGAAGCTGGTGTTACTTATAAAGTATATAAGAACACCATGATTCGTTTCGCTGCTAAGGGTACCGCGTTCGAGGCTCTGGAGCCGAATCTGGAGGGTCCGACCGCTCTGGCTGTATCCAAAGAGGATGCTACAGCTCCGGCAAGAATTTTAGCTGAGTTCGCTAAAAAAGCAGACAAGCTTGAGATCAAGGGCGGCGTTGTAGAGGATACTTACTACGATGCAAAGGGCATGCAGGTTATCGCAACCATCCCGTCCAGAGAAGTTCTTCTTGGAAAACTTCTTGGAAGCATGCAGTCTCCGATCACAAACTTCGCTCGTGTTATCAAACAGATCGCAGAGCAGCAGGAGGCATAAGACCCTTACCTGCAAAGCAGGGTGTAAGGTGCGTGAGAGCCGCATAGTAAAGCAAGAGGCCGCATAAGGCCGATTTAAAATTCAATCACAGGAGGAATATTAAAATGGCAAAGTTAACAACAGCTGAGTTCATTGAGGCAATCAAAGAATTATCCGTATTAGAGTTAAACGATTTAGTAAAAGCTTGCGAGGAAGAGTTCGGTGTATCCGCAGCAGCAGGCGTTGTTGTAGCAGCAGCAGGTGCAGCTGAGGCAGCAGAAGAGAAGACTGAGTTCGACGTAGAGCTGACAGAGGTTGGCCCGAACAAAGTTAAAGTTATCAAGGTAGTTCGTGAAGCTACAGGTCTTGGTCTGAAAGAGGCTAAGGAAGTAGTTGACGGTGCTCCGAAGGTAGTTAAGGCTGGCGCTTCCAAGGAAGAGGCTGAGGACATCAAGACTAAATTAGAGGCTGAAGGCGCTAAAGTTACCTTAAAGTAATTTAAGTAATTTCGCATAGAGCTAATTGCATTACAGATGGGGAGTCTGGCGTGTGCGTGAGCGCATGCCGGGCTCTTTTTGTGTAATAGGAAATTCCTTGGAATTTCTAATGATGCGCACTCGCGCGAAGATGCAGACTCTTTTTTATACGGGGGAATCAGATTAAGATGGCAGAGAAGACAGAAAATGAAATGGCAGCAGATGCAGAACTTAAAACGCTTCGGGAGCGGATTAAGGCGTGCGAATTTCTGCTGATTGGGCTTGGAAGTGAATGGGAGAAGGCGGGAGGCGCGGAGGTACAGGAGGCATACCGGGCGCTGGCAGCGATGACAGAGGGGAAGGATTATTTTATCGTGACAACCGCAAAGGATGCGCGCATCTTTGAAAGTTCGTTGGATGAAGCGAAGATCACGGCGCCGTGCGGTAATGTGAACTGGCTTCAGTGTTCGAAAGGCTGTACGAAGGATATCTGGGAGCGCGGCGAGGTGGCGGATGGTATCTGCCCGCACTGTGGGGCGCCGCTGACAGAAAACACAGTTCTGGCGAATCCGTATATCGAGGAGGGTTATTTGAAAAGCTGGAATCTCTACCGGGAATGGCTGGCTGGAACCTTAAACCATGCGCTTCTGATTCTCGAGCTGGGAGTGGACTTCAAGACGCCGACCGTCATCCGCTGGCCCTTTGAAAAAACGGTCTTTTTTAACCGCAAATCGCATATGTATCGGATAAATCAGAAGTTTTACCAGATTGTCGGAGATATTCAGGAGAGGACCGTATCGATTCCGCAGAATTCGGTCGGCTTTATCCGCAATTTTTCTTCCTGTGATTGAGAGCCCACTTAGTTACTGGGCACGTATGCGTGAACAGTAACGTCCACTTATCTGCGGAGGGGACATTTGGGAAGCAAAACTTGAGAAACCGCTTCGATTGTGCTAAAATGGAACCATCGTTTGACAGAAAACGACAGAAAATGACATGGACGAGAGGATAGGGCAATGGGAGCAATCAGTAATGACTGGCTGGCTCCGCTCAGCGGAGAGTTTAAAAAGCCATATTACAGAAAGTTATACGATACTGTGAAACGGGAATATGAGGCGCATGTTGTATATCCGGATGCGAATGATATTTTCAATGCATTTGATTTTACCCCTCTTTCCGAGGTAAAGGTGGTTATTTTAGGTCAGGATCCCTACCATGGTCCGGGACAGGCGCATGGGCTTTGCTTTTCGGTAAAGCCGGATGTGGAAATCCCGCCGTCCCTGGTGAATATTTATCAGGAATTGCACGATGATCTCGGCTGCTACATCCCGAACAATGGCTATCTGACGAAATGGGCGAAGCAGGGAGTCATGCTGCTGAACACAGTTCTGACCGTCCGCGCGCATCAGGCTAATTCCCACCGTGGAATCGGCTGGGAGGAGTTTACGGATGCTGCGATCAAGATCTTAAATGAGCAGGACCGTCCGATGGTATTTATTCTGTGGGGACGTCCGGCACAAGCGAAGAAATCGATGCTTAACAATCCGAAGCATCTGATTCTCGAAGCGCCGCATCCGAGCCCGCTGTCTGCGTACCGCGGATTTTTCGGCAGCCGCCCGTTCAGCAAGACCAATGAATTTTTAAAAGAACATGGTGTTGCCCCGATAGACTGGCAGATAGAAAACGTGTAGGAAGGAGCAGACATGAGTTTTGTTGAGATTTTAAAGGTAATTGTACTGGGAATCGTGGAAGGTTTCACGGAATGGCTTCCGATCAGCAGTACCGGGCATATGATTCTGGTGGATGAGATCATCCATCTGGATGTCAGCGAGGCGTACCGGGAAGTGTTTATGGTTGTCATCCAGCTGGGTGCGATTCTGGCGGTTATGGTGCTGTATTTCAATAAATTGAATCCGTTTTCACCGCACAAATCGATGGCGCAGAAGCGCGGTACAATTCGTTTGTGGATAAAAATTATTATAGCCTGCATTCCGGCAGCGGTGATTGGGCTTCCGCTTGACCATTTCATGGATAAGCTGATGAACGGCTATGTCGTAGCAGCGATGCTGATTCTCTACGGCGTTTTGTTTATCGTACTGGAAAATCGAAACGTGCACCGTCATTTTCCGATTGAGCGCGTGACGCAGATTTCGTTCCAGACAGCGGCGCTGATCGGCTGTTTCCAGGTGCTGGCGATGATTCCGGGTACTTCCCGTTCGGGCGCGACGATTCTGGGCGCGATGCTGATCGGCTGTTCACGTCCGGCGGCGGCAGAATTTTCATTCTTCCTTGGGATTCCGGTTATGTTCGGTGCGAGTTTTTTAAAGATTGTGAAATTTTTCATTCAGGGCGGCGGATTTTCTTTCGCGGAGTTCATTTATCTGGTTCTTGGTATGGTGGTCGCATTTGGCGTGTCCGTGTACTCGATCAAGTTCCTGATGGGATATGTCCGCAAGCATGATTTCAAGTTTTTCGGATATTATCGGATTGTGCTTGGTATCGTGGTGCTGTCCTACTTTGGTATTTCGGCGCTAGTAGGTTAAAATGTACGCTCGGAGTCTTTCCTGCACTTGCTTTTGCGGCTGGCGGAAAGATTCCGAGAGCACATTAAATAGAAAAAGAGGATTCAGACCTGACAGAAATGCGGAGGTCTGGATCCTTTTTTGCGTTCATATAATACATGGAAGCGGAAACGCAAATATAAAGGGGATGCCCTGTCACAGTTCAGGGCTGACACGTCTAAAATGGTAAATCGGATCATTCAAAATAAGGGTTCCATGAGGAAAAAACTGCTCTGCCTGTGCACGGCAGTGCTGCTGGATCTGTGTTTCTTAGGAATCGTGTGCAGGCTGGCGGTGGGGATGCAGTGGGAAGATTTGGCGGAAGTGGAGCAGGCGGACCAGACGGTTTCCTCCCCGGAATGCTTTTCCGGTGGGGAGCTGGCGCTGACCTTCGACGATGGACCGCACAGGGTGTACACGAAAAAGCTGCTGGACGGCTTGCGCGAGAGGGGCGTGAAAGCCTCTTTTTTTCTGGTCGGGGAAAATATTCCGGGTAATGAGGAACTGGTGCGACAGATGGCTAAAGACGGTCATCTCATCGGGGTTCACTGCATGGCACATGTGGATCTGGCGCGCCAGCCGATTGAAAAGAGCGTGGAGGAGATTCGGGAGACGGCCGATTGGATCGAGGCGGTCACGGGAAAACGTCCGGAATACATACGTCCGCCGTATGGTTCATGGAGTACGGAGCTTCAGGAGAGAGTGTCGATGACGCCGGTGTTCTGGGACGTCGATACGCTGGATTGGAAAAGCCGGAATACGGCGCGGATTGTGAAGCATATCTGTAAAAATGCGGCGGTTCACACAGTGGTGCTGATGCATGATGCATATCAGACTTCGGTCGATGCAGCGCTTGAAACGATTGACACATTGACGGCGGAAGGATATACTTTTGTTACAATAGAAGAATGTCTGATTGATTGAGAGGATACGATGGATTTATTTGATTATATGCGGAAAAATACGATCGAGCAGGAGGCACCGCTGGCATCCAGGCTGCGCCCGTCCACGCTTGACGAGGTGGTGGGACAGAAGCATATCATAGGAAAGGATAAGCTTTTGTACCGGGCGATCAAGGCGGATAAGCTCGGATCGCTGATTTTTTACGGACCGCCCGGAACGGGCAAAACGACGCTGGCGCGCGTGATTGCCAACACGACGAGCGCGCGTTTTGAGCAGCTCAACGCGACGGTGGCGGGGAAAAAAGATATGGAACAGGTCGTGCAGGATGCCAAGGATGCGCTGGGGATGTACGGAAAGCGCACGATCCTGTTTATCGACGAGATTCACCGCTTTAATAAGGGGCAGCAGGACTATCTTCTGCCGTTTGTTGAGGACGGGACGATTCTGCTCATTGGTGCGACGACGGAGAATCCGTATTTTGAGGTCAACGGGGCGCTGATTTCCCGATCCCGTATTTTTGAGCTGAAACCGTTGGAAAATGCGGATATCCGCGAGCTTTTAGAGCGGGCGATCCATGACAAGGAAAAGGGCATGGGAAGCTATCGCGCGGAGGCGACGGACGAGGCTCTGGATTTTCTGGCCGATATGGCAGGCGGAGACGCGCGCGCGGCGCTCAATGCGATCGAGCTTGGTATTCTCACAACGGAACGGAGTGGAGATGGGCTGATTCACATTACACTCGATGTGGCGCAGGAGTGCATCCAGCGCCGTGCCGTGAAGTATGACAAGACGGGGGATAACCATTACGATACGATCTCAGCGTTTATCAAGAGTATGCGCGGTACCGATCCGGATGCGGCAGTTTATTATCTAGCGAAGATGCTGGATGCAGGCGAGGATATCAAATTTATTGCGCGGCGTATCATGATCTGTGCGTCGGAGGATGTCGGCAATGCGGATCCGCAGGCGATTCAGGTTGCGGTCAGCGCGGCATTGGCAGTGGAACGGATTGGTCTGCCGGAGGCGCGGATTATCCTGTCGCAGGCAGCTACCTATGTGGCGAGCGCGCCGAAGAGCAACGCGGCGTATGTGGCGGTCGATGAGGCACAGGAGGCGGTCAGGTTAAAGGGAAACTTTACGGTGCCGTCCCATCTGCGCGATCGCCATTACAGCGGGGCGGAGAAGCTGGGGCATGGCGACGGGTACAAGTATGCACACGATTATCCGAATCATTATGTGAAGCAGCAGTACCTGCCGGATGGACTGGAGGGCAGCACATTTTACCGCCCGTCAGAAAATGGGTATGAGAAGAAGATTGGGGAGTGGCTGCGCTTCCTGAAGGGCTCTGAATGAGAAAAGCTTCTTTTCAGATGGATTTTGCCGATGCTACGCATTCCAAATCGGCAAAATCTGCTGCCGGAACTGTATCGTACGGAATTTTCAGTTCAGAAAATTCCTACCTGTGAACAGTTACTATGTTCCTGAATTGATATGTATGAAGAAAATGTCTACTTGAATTTTTATGAAAACCGTTTATAATAAAACCAAGGTGGCTGCAGGATAAAGAGCAGTCACAGCATAAAAGGCTATGTTAAAAAGGTATGCCGGGCAGGTATCTGCCTGTCCGGTTTCGTGTAAGTACCTGGAAGACATCCACACGTTTCTTATTTCTGATTTTTGAATCCCAGAGAATATGACACAATTAAACAGGGCAAGGAGAATTATATGAGAGAAAAATTAAAGACACTCCCTCTGGTGCAGCTTCGGGAAATGGCGAAGGCACAGGGGTTAAAGGGGATCAGCACCCTGAAAAAGGCGGAGATCATAGACCGGCTGTGCGAACTTGAGAAGCCGGTGGAAGAGGGACAGAAAGAAGAAACGCCCCAGGCTTCTGTCAGTGAGCATCCGGCTGGATCGGCGGAACCGGCAGAGAGAACGGAAATGCACGTGCAGCCGCGCAGAACTGATGCAGGGCAGAATACATCGGCACAGACGTATTCGCAGCCGCGGAGATCTGCCAACGGAGAACGGGCTGCGGGAGGGCAGAATTCCAGTTATGAGCGCCGCAGCGAAGGCGGATACCGCCGGAATGAATACGGCTCCTATACACGCCGTGAGAATAATAATACCCGTTATCAGGATAATCGCAGACGCGAGTACACGCAGCGAGAGGGGTATCAGAGAAATTCCTATGTGCCGCGTAACAATTACAATGAAGCGATGAGCGCAAGAAACGAGTATAGCCAGCCGGAACATACCGCACCGGCATCGCAGATGGCAGAAGCAGCCTCCGAGTACAGTCAGCCGGAACGTACCGCGCCGGTGCAGCAGATGGAAAGCACCCGTACTGAGGTGGAAAATGCACGCATGGAGGATCTGAAAAATGAATTTCAGGAGCTGGACAGCGGCATCGAGGCGAACGGAATCCTGGAGGTTATGCCGGATGGATTTGGATTTATCCGTTGTGAAAACTTCCTGCCGGGTGAAAATGACGTCTATGTGGCGCCGTCCCAGATCCGCCGTTTTAATCTGAAAACTGGTGATATCGTGCGCGGAAGCCGTCGTGTGAAGTCGGCGACGGAGAAATTTGCCGCATTATTATATATTAATTCGGTCAATGGATACCCGACCAGCGTGGTGGAAAAACGTCCGAATTTTGAAAATCTGACGCCAATTTTCCCAAATGAACGTCTGCACCTGGAATATCCGGGGGTTAAGACTTCCATGGCGATGCGTGTGATGGATCTGCTGTCCCCGATCGGAAAAGGACAGCGAGGCATGATCGTATCCCCGCCAAAAGCCGGAAAGACCACCCTGTTAAAGCAGGTGGCGACGACCATCACAAAGAACCATCCAGAAATGCACCTGATCATCCTTCTGATCGATGAGCGTCCGGAGGAGGTGACAGATATCCGTGAGACGGTAACGGGAGAAAATGTCGAGGTCATCTATTCGACGTTTGACGAGCTGCCGGAGCGTCATAAACGTGTGTCGGAGATGGTAGTAGAACGGGCGAAGCGCCTTGTCGAGCACGGAAGGGACGTTATGATTCTTTTAGACAGTATCACCCGTCTGGCGAGGGCTTACAACCTGGTGGTTCCGCCGAGTGGACGAACTCTTTCAGGTGGTTTGGATCCGGCAGCGCTGCATATGCCGAAGCGCTTCTTCGGTGCGGCGAGAAATATTCGCGAGGGCGGCAGCCTGACGATTCTGGCGACCGCGCTGATTGAGACGGGCAGCCGCATGGACGATGTTATTTACGAGGAATTTAAGGGAACCGGCAACATGGAGCTGGTGCTTGACCGCAAACTTTCCGAGAAGCGCATCTTCCCGGCGATCGATATCCTGCGTTCCGGTACGCGAAGAGATGATCTGCTTCTTTCGTCCGCCGAGGCGGAAGCGGTCGATATCGTCCACAAGGCGACCAACACGCAGAAACCGGAGGATACCGTCGAGCGGATCCTGGATCTGTTTGCCAAGACGAAGAACAATACGGAATTTGTGGAGATCACGCGGAAAAAGGGGTCATTTTACTAAAAATCATGTTTCACCAATAGCGCATCTGTGAGGACTTTCTTCCAGGCAGGAAAACAGGACTGTAAGAAGAAAAATAGTATTGAAAAATAGATAAAATTGCTTGCTAAAAAGTACACACCATGATATAATTATAAGGCTGTATTAACAGACGGTAGTTCTGACATCTGCGTGAGTCGTCCTTACGAGTGGAAGGAACGCTTAAATGATGGAATAGCGTGCCTGGATGTGCGGAGCTTTATATAGAGCCGTTTTAAGACGGCTTGCAATTAAAAAAGCGGTCGGAAATCGCAATGAAAAATTCAGAGAGGTGAAAGAAATGAGAGAAGGAATCCATCCAGCCTATTATCAGGCAAAAGTAGTTTGCAACTGTGGTAACGAGTTCGTAACTGGTTCTACCAAGAAAGACATCCACGTAGAGGTTTGCTCCAAGTGTCATTCATTCTACACAGGCCAGCAGAAAGCAGCCGCTGCCCGCGGACGTATCGATAAGTTCAACCGCAAGTACGGCATCAACGCAGGCAAATAAGTTTGAACCATGTAAAGGTTGGGTTTTAGTGGCGACATTAAACTCAACCTTTTTGTTTTCTTCTTTTTTTATTTTGAAAGGACAGCATGAAGTATTCAGGAATTGGCGGTCAGGCGGTAATTGAAGGCATCATGATGATGAAAGGCGAGGACTATGCAGTGGCAGTCCGCCGGCCTGACAAAGAGATAGAAGTAAAAAAAGACACATACCAGAGTATCACGAAAAAAGCGAAGATTTTACAGCTCCCGTTTGTGCGCGGCGTGTTCCGGTTTGCAGATTCGATGATCATCGGCATGCGGAGTCTGTCGTATTCCGCCAGCTTTTTTGAGGATGATGAGGATGCAGAGCCGGGAAAATTCGAACAGCTTTTAGACCGTGTGTTCGGCGAGAAGCTGGAGAGTGCGATCATGGCAGCAGTGCTGGTAATTTCGTTTATCCTGGCAATTGGTATTTTTATGCTCCTGCCGCTGGGGATTGCGAACCTGTTTAAGGGAGTTATCACATCGGATCATCTGATGGCAGTGCTGGAAGGTGTGATCCGGATCGCGATTTTTATTATCTATATTAAACTCGTTTCGCGGATGGAGGACATCCGGCGGACATTTATGTACCACGGGGCGGAGCACAAGTGCATCAACTGTGTGGAACACGGACATCCGCTGACGGTAAAATATGTGCGCGAGAGCTCGAAGGAGCACAAGCGCTGTGGTACCAGTTTCATATTGATTGTCATGGTGATCAGTATTCTGATGTTTATGGTGATCCGGGTCGATACGATCTGGATGCGGATTCTGAGCCGTATTATTCTGGTTCCGGTCATTGCAGGTATATCATATGAGGTATTGCAGTGCGCCGGACGGAGCAATTCGAAGTTTATGGATCTGGTGAGCCGTCCGGGTATGTGGATGCAGGGTCTGACGACGAAGGAGCCGGATGACTCGATGATTGAGGTGGCGATCGCGGCGACCGAGGCAGTTTTTGACTGGAGAGAATACCTGACGGAGAATTTCCCAGGCTGGGAAAAGCAGCTGGAAGAGTCATAAATAGAACACGGTACGACAGAGGGGATGAGTCGATGAGCGAGGAAAACGGAAGAACAGACCTGACCTGGAGAGAACTGTTGGATGAGGGCGGCGCGCGCTTAAGTGAGGCGGGTGTACCGGACGCAGGGACGGATGCCTGGTATCTGATGGAAGCGGCGTTCGGGATTGACCGGGTGCATTATTATCTGGATCAGAACCGTCCGATCCATGCGGAACGCCTGGAAAAGGGCTATGGGCGCTATCAGGAAATGCTTCAGAAACGGGCAGAGCGCATTCCACTGCAGCAGATTCTGGGAATGCAGGATTTTATGGGAATGACATTTTCTGTCGATGAAAATGTCCTGATTCCGCGCCAGGATACGGAGACGTTAGTTGAGCGGGTTCTTCGGGATTACCCGGAAAAGGATCTGAAACTTTTGGATATGTGTACCGGATCCGGCTGTATCGCGATCAGCCTTGCCGTGCTTGGCGGCTACCAGAACGTGACGGCGGTGGATATTTCCGAGGCGGCGCTGCGCGTGGCAAAGAAAAATGCGAGACGTCTCTTTTTGATTCAGAAGGGAACTGCGCGGTCAGAATCGTTTCAGGTATCGGAGGATCCGTGGTGCATCCGCCTGAAAACGTGGCTGGCAAAGGGACCGCGCCTGCAGGCAGAGATCGAGGAACACAGCCTGACACTTTTGCAGAGCAATCTGTTTCAGGCGGTGGAGGCGGATGTCATGTACGATGTGATTGTGTCGAATCCGCCATATATCCCATCGGCGGTGATCGACGGTCTGGAACCGGAGGTACGCGACCATGAGCCTCGGCTGGCGCTGGACGGCAGCGAGGACGGTCTGTATTTTTACCGGGTTCTGGCGCTGGAGTGCAGCAAACATCTGAACAAGGGCGGCTGCGTATATTTTGAGATAGGATATGACCAGGCGGAGGCGGTCAGCCGGATACTGACCATCGCCGGGTATCGGGAGATAGAAGTGATAAAGGATGAGCCGGGGCTTAACCGCGTGGTAAAGGCACGGTGGAACCGTTAGACGATAGAGGAGGATATCATGTTTGACAGATTGGATGATTTGCTGATCCGTTATGAAGAGCTGATGGAAGAGCTCGGCAGCCCGGAAGTGGCAAGCGATACAAATCGTTTCCGCAAGCTGATGAAGGAGCAGTCGGATCTGGCTCCGATTGTGGAGGCATATAAAGAGTATAAGAAGGCAAAACAGGACGTAGAGGACAGTCTGGCGCTTCTGGATGAGGAATCCGACGAGGAGATGCGCGAGATGGCGAAGGAAGAGTTAAATACTGCGAAAAAGCGCATTGAAGAGCTGGAGCAGGAATTAAAAATTCTGCTTCTTCCGAAGGATCCGAACGATGAAAAGAACGTTATCGTTGAGATCCGTGCAGGTGCAGGCGGCGATGAGGCGGCATTATTTGCGTCCGAACTGTACCGTATGTATGTGCGCTTTGCAGAGCGCAACCGCTGGAAAACTGAGCTTGTCAGCGTCAGTGAAAATGGAATCGGCGGCTTCAAGGAGGTCGTTTTCATGATTACCGGCCAGGGCGCTTACTCCAAGATGAAGTACGAGAGCGGTGTCCACCGTGTACAGCGTGTGCCGGAGACCGAGTCCGGCGGACGTATCCATACCTCGACCGCGACGGTTGCCGTGATGCCGGAGGCAGAGGATGTGGACGTTGTCATCGATGATAAAGATATCCGTATTGACGTTATGCGTGCGTCCGGAAACGGTGGACAGTGTGTCAACACGACTGACTCCGCGGTACGTCTGACCCATATTCCGACCGGTATCGTGATCTACAGCCAGACTGAGAAATCGCAGTTACAGAACAAGGAAAAGGCGTTCCGTCTTCTGCGTTCCAAGCTATATGATCTGGAGCTGGAGAGACGCCAGAACGAGGAAGCGGCAGAACGCCGCAGCCAGATTGGTACCGGTGACCGTTCCGAGAAGATCCGTACCTATAACTTCCCGCAGGGACGTGTGACCGAGCACCGCATCAAACTGACCTTGTATAAGATCGATTCGATCATGGACGGCGATCTGTATGAGATCATTGACAGCTTAATTGCAGCCGATCAGGCGGCGAAGCTGGCGAAGATGAATGAGGGCATCTAAAGAATTAGAGAAAACGGAAGGGGGATCCTATATGGAAAGAAGAGATAAAGTCAATTATTATTTGGATCTGGCGGAAATGGTTTCGCAGCGGAGTACCTGTCTGCGAAAGCACTACGGGGCAGTGATTGTGAATAACGATGAGGTTATCTCGACCGGCTATGTGGGCGCCCCGCGCGGACGGAAAAACTGTTCCGATATCGGTCGCTGCATCCGCGAGGAGCTTCATGTGCCGCGCGGCGAGCGGTACGAGTTGTGCCGCAGTGTCCATGCCGAGGCCAACGCCCTGATCAGTGCCTCCAGAGAGCGCATGATCGGCGCGTCGCTGTATCTGACCGGTGTCGATGCGAGAACCGGCGGGTATGTGGAAAAATCGAGCTGCTGTTCGATGTGCAAGCGCATGGTAATCAATGCCGGAATTGAACATGTCTATATCCGTGATACGAAAAATGAGTACCGAAAAGTTGATGTAGAAGATTGGATCCGCGAAGATGAATCGCTGGAAGGAAAATTTGGGTACTAAGAAGCGCACAGGAGACGGCGCTGCCCGCTGGGCACGCCGCATCTTCTGTGCTTTTTTGATCGTGATTGGATGTCTGGTTCTGGCGGATGGTGTGGGGGATGCGGTTAGAAGGGCGGAAAACAGAGATTCCCAATCTGAAGGAAATGTAGAGCAGAATTTATCTGGAAAATCTGATTCAGATGCGTCAGAGCCGATATGGCAGCCAGATTTCGCAGCCTTAAAATGCCAGAATGCCGACGTCATCGCCTGGATTCGCATTCCCGGTACTCACATCGATGAACCGATTGTCCAGACAACCGACAATGAATCGTACCGCAGCATCGGGCTGGGTGGAAAACCAGATCCAGCCGGGACTGTCTTTCTGGACTGCGAGAGTGCACCGGATGCATCGGATTTTCATTCGATTTTTTACGGGCATCATATGAAGGACGGAAGCCGGTTTTCCGAGCTGATCCGCCTGAAAGACGAAGATTTCTTCCAGAAGCATCGGACGGCTTATCTCTATTTCCCAGATGGGAAAAGGCGGACACTCCGTCTGATTGCAGCGCTCACTGCGGGCAGTCAGGGGGAACGGCGTAGGACGGAATTTGCGGATCAGTCGGAGATGCATTCTTATATAGAAGAAATGACGGAGGGATGTCGGTTTCGCGAACTGCCAGACGAGGAGGTTTCCCACTTGTATTCCTTTGTGACGTGCAGTTATGAATTTGCGGATGCGCGGACGATTGTGTATGCAGTGGATGAGTGATGCTCATAGATTGTACAATGCAAGAACAGTAGAGGGAAAAAACGTGTAAACATAGAAGAAGTGCAAAGCAAATAAATTTGCAAGCAGCAGGCAAATGTGGTATATTACTTATAGTGATGAGATCTGCCTTTTTTTAGAAAAGAGGCGTGAAAATAAAACATATGAGGAGAACAAGATATGAAGGGTATCGTTTTAGCAGGCGGTTCAGGCACACGCCTTTACCCGCTGACACGCGTAACTTCCAAACAGCTGCTTCCGATTTATGACAAACCGATGATTTACTATCCGATCTCCGTTCTGATGAACGCGGGAATCCGGGATATTCTGATTATTTCGACACCGGATGACACACCGCGTTTTAAGGAATTGTTGGGCGATGGACATCAGTTTGGTTTACATTTAAGCTATGCCGTGCAGCCAAGTCCGGATGGACTGGCACAGGCATTTATCATCGGCGAGGAGTTCATCGGGGATGATTCCGTAGCGATGATTCTGGGGGACAATATTTTCCAGGGTCAGGGACTTGTGAAACGCCTGCGTGCTGCTTCTGCCAAGAAAGAGGGCGCGACTGTATTCGGCTACTATGTCGATGATCCGGAGCGCTTCGGTATCGTAGAATTTGACGACCAGGGCAAGGCGATCTCCATCGAGGAGAAGCCGGAGAAACCGAAGTCCAATTACTGTGTAACGGGTCTGTATTTCTATGACAACCGGGTAGTAGAGTATGCGAAACAGTTAAAACCGTCTGCCAGAGGCGAGCTTGAGATCACCGATTTGAACCGCATCTATCTGGAAAATGGCGATCTGGATGTCATTCTTCTGGGACAGGGCTTTACCTGGCTCGATACCGGTACACATGAGTCCTTAGTTGAGGCAACCAATTTCGTTAAGACAGTAGAGACCCACCAGCACCGCAAGATCGCGTGCCTGGAGGAGATTGCGTACTTAAACGGCTGGATCAGCAAGGAAGAGGTGCTGGAGGCATACGAGGTATACAAGAAAAACCAGTATGGCAAATATCTGAAAGACGTACTGGATGGGAAATATGTTGATAAAATACATCAGAATTAAAAGGAGTTAAAACAATGAAGATTATCGTGACAGGCGGAGCCGGATTCATCGGCGGAAACTTCGTACACCATATGGTAAATAAATACCCGGAGTATCAGATCATCAACCTGGATCTTCTGACCTACGCGGGCAACTTAGAGACACTGAAACCGGTTGAAAACAAACCAAATTACAAATTTGTACACGGCGATATCGCAGACCGCGACTTCGTGTTTAAGCTCTTCGAGGAAGAAAAGCCGGACATTGTGGTAAACTTTGCAGCAGAGAGCCACGTAGACCGTTCCATCACGGACCCAGAGGCGTTTGTCCGCACCAACGTCATGGGAACGACCACCCTGCTGGATGCCTGCCGCACCTATGGAATTAAACGTTATCATCAGGTATCGACCGATGAGGTATACGGCGATCTGCCGTTAGACCGCCCGGATCTCTTCTTCACAGAGACGACCCCGCTGCATACCTCCAGCCCGTACTCTTCTTCCAAGGCGAGTGCGGATCTGTTTGTACTGGCATACCATAGAACCTACGGACTTCCGGTGACAGTATCCCGCTGCTCCAACAACTACGGTCCATATCATTTCCCGGAGAAGCTGATTCCGTTGATGATCAGTCGTGCGCTGGCAGACGAGGAACTTCCGGTATACGGCGACGGCGCGAACGTCCGCGACTGGCTGCACGTATCCGATCATTGTGAGGCGATCGATCTGATTCTCCACAAGGGACGCGTCGGTGAGATTTACAATATTGGCGGACACAATGAGAGGACCAACCTGGAGGTTGTCAAAACCATCCTGAAAGCGCTGGACAAGCCGGAAAGCCTGATCCGTTACGTCAAGGATCGTCCGGGTCATGACCGCCGTTATGCGATCGATCCGACCAAGATCGAGACGGAGCTTGGCTGGAAGCCGAAATACAATTTTGACACCGGCATTCGTCAGACGATTGACTGGTATCTGAACAATCAGGACTGGTGGAAACACATTTTAAGCGGTGAGTACAGCCAGTACTTCGAAAAAATGTATGGAGATAGATTATAATGAGAGTATTAGTGACAGGCGTTAAAGGCCAGCTTGGCTATGACGTGATGAATGAGCTGAAAAAACAGGGTCTTACTGGCATCGGTGTGGATGTCGATGAGATGGATATTACCGATGCAGAGGCATGCCGCCGCGTGATCACCGAGGCAAAGCCGGATGCAGTGATCCACTGCGCTGCATATACTGCAGTAGACGCAGCGGAACAGAACATGGAACTCTGCCGTAAAGTCAATGCAGATGGAACGAGAAATATCGCTGAGGTCTGCAAAGGTCTGGACATCAAAATGATGTACATCAGCACCGATTATGTATTCAACGGTCAGGGCACCCGCCCGTGGGAGCCGGATGACCACCGGGAACCACTCAACGCCTACGGTCAGTCGAAGTATGAGGGTGAGCTGGCAGTCGAGGAGCTGGTAAAGAAGTTTTTCATCGTCCGTATCGCGTGGGTATTTGGCGTGAACGGCAAGAACTTCATCAAGACGATGCTGCGCGTTGGCAAAGAGCGCGGGGCAGTCAGTGTTGTGGATGATCAGATCGGTTCCCCGACTTACACATACGATCTGGCGCGTCTGCTGGTTGATATGATTCAGAGTGATAAATATGGTCGTTACCATGCGACGAATGAGGGACTTTGCAGCTGGTATGAATTTGCAGCTGAGATCTTTAAGCAGGCGGGCATGGACGTCAAGGTGACGCCGGTCAGCACTGCTGAGTATACAGCTACTTATCCGGGTCAGGCAAAACGCCCGATGAACAGCCGGATCAGCAAAGAAAAACTTTCGGACAACGGATTTGAGCGCCTTCCGTCCTGGCAGGATGCGGTAGGTCGCTATCTGAAAGAAATTCAGTAAAAAATGTGCAATCAGACATAGAAAGCAGCAGCGGCAGAAAGTGTGAAGCGCCGTTGGCTGCAGGATTTTCTTCAGGTTGGAATCAAAATCGTAGAAGGTCATGTATGTTAGTGGGGTATTTCCATAAATGTACATGACCTTTGGACTCTGTATTTGATGATGTAGGAGGAACTCTCAAAATGGGTAAATATTTTGGAACAGACGGATTCCGCGGCGAGGCAAATGTGACGCTGACCGTGGAGGACGCCTATAAAGTAGGTCGTTTCCTGGGCTGGTACTATGGACAGAAGACGAAAGCAGATCGCTGCCGGGTCGTGATCGGCAAGGATACGAGACGCAGCAGCTATATGTTTGAGTATTCGCTGGTATCGGGACTGACCGCTTCCGGCGCAGATGTCTATCTGCTTCACGTGACAACTACTCCGAGTGTATCGTATGTTGTACGCACTGAGGAGTTTGACTGCGGTATCATGATCTCCGCAAGCCACAATTCATACTATGACAACGGAATCAAGGTCATCAATGGACGCGGCGAGAAACTGGAGGAGGAGACGATCGAGAAGATTGAGTCGTATCTGGATGGCGAGATGGGCGAGATTCCATTTGCCAAACGCGATGCGATCGGACGCACCGTTGACTATGCGGCGGGACGTAACCGCTATATCGGTTATCTGATTTCCCTGGCAACACGGTCTTTCAAAAATATGCGGGTAGGTCTTGACTGTGCAAACGGAAGCGCTTCCGCGATTGCGAAAAACGTATTCGACGCACTGGGCGCGGAGACACATGTCATCAACAACACGCCGGATGGTCTGAATATCAATACAAATTGCGGTTCCACCCACATCGAGGGACTGCAGAAATATGTGGTTGAAAATCATCTGGACGTTGGATTCGCTTATGATGGAGATGCGGATCGCTGCCTGGCAGTGGACAGTGAGGGCAAGCTGGTGGATGGCGACAAGATCCTCTATGTATGTGGAAAATACATGAAAGAACAGGGGACGCTGGTCAACAATACGGTTGTCACCACGGTTATGTCGAACTTCGGTCTTTATAAGGCATTTGAGCGCGAGGGCATTTCCTATGAGAAGACGGCGGTTGGCGATAAGTATGTCTATGAAAATATGTCCCAGAACGGTCACTGCCTGGGAGGCGAGCAGTCGGGCCATATCATTTTCAGCAAGCACGCGACGACCGGAGATGGCATTTTGACATCATTAAAGCTGATGGAAGTGATTCTGGAGAAGAAAGAGACACTTGCAAAGCTGGCTGATGAGGTGCAGATTTATCCGCAGGTTCTGAAAAATGTCAGAGTCAAGGATAAAGAGGCGGCGCAGGCAGACCGCGACGTGCAGGCGGAGGTTCAGAAGGTATCAGATGCGTTGGGCGATACCGGTCGAATCTTAGTTCGTCCGAGTGGCACGGAGCCGCTGATCCGCGTGATGGTCGAGGCACCGACGGATGAAATCTGCGGAAAATATGTAGCGCAGGTTGTAGAAATGATAGAGAAAAAGGGACTGGCAGAGTAGGACATGAGAGAGCAGTTGACAGAAAGTGATGTAAAGAAGATTCAGGAAGAGATCGACCATCGGAAGCTGGTGGTCCGCAAAGAGGCGATCGAGGCGGTCAAGGAGGCGCGCGCGCAGGGTGACTTGAGCGAAAACTTCGAATATTATGCTGCTAAGAAGGATAAGAACCGGAATGAAAGCCGTATTCGCTATCTGGAAAATATGCTGAAGCACGCCAAGATCGTATCGGAAGAATCCCGCCCGGATGAGGTCGGAATGAATGATACGGTTACCCTATATTTTGAGGATGACGACGAAGAAGATGTATACCGTCTGGTAACGAGCATCCGGGGCAATTCCCTAGAAAACCGGATCAGTATCGAGTCGCCGCTCGGAAAAGCGATCGAAGGACACCATGTGGGTGACCAGGTGGAAGTGAAGGTCAACGATAAGAGCAGCTATGTGGTGGAGATCCGGAAGATCGAGAAGACGGGGGAAGAGGATTCGGATCGGATTCGGAGTTATTAGTTGTAACGCAAAGGAGAGTTTTGATTACTATGAAATTTGAAGAATTATGTGATGCACGTTATTCACTTCGTAAATTTGACAGCCGTCCGGTTGAGGCAGAAAAATTACAGAAAGTGCTGGAGGCAGGACGCAAAGCCCCGACGGCACATAACTTACAGCCACAGCGCTTTTTCGTGATGCAGAGTGAAGAGGCGCTGGCGAAAGCGGATGCATGTACGGCGTGTCATTTTCATCCGCCGGTCGTGATTGTAGCGGTCTATGATCCGGAGATCGCCTGGAAACGGGAAGAGGACGGGAAAAACCATGGAGAGATCGATGTGACACTGGCGGTTTCCCAGATGATGCTGCAGGCAGCAGAGCTGGGACTGGGAACGACGTATGTTGGTATGTTTAATCCAGAAAAACTGCTGGAGCAGTTCCCGGAGATGAAGGGCTTACAGCCGACGGCCTATCTGCCGCTTGGATATCCGGCAGAGACGGCTCATCCGTCCAGGCTGCATGCAGATCGCAAGCCGCTAGAAGAGCTGGCAGTATTTCTGTAAAATATAGACAATCCGTAACTGTCCAGTACCTTCACAGTCACGCGCAAAAATCCATTAAAAATTGCCTGCGGCAATGGGATTTTTCCCTGCTGGCCCATGTTTTCGTACGGTCAGCGCAGTAAATGCGCAGACCTACTGAACAGTTACGACAATCCTTTATTTACCATAATCCTTAATTGATACAGTCTGTTTCCTGAAAAGCTTGGAGACAGGCTGTATTTTTGTGTAATGCCAATGATGCGCACTCGCGCGAAGCAGAAATATGTAACGATATATCTTGCAATCCATGTGCATTTAAAAGTATAATAAAAAAATATGAAGAGAAGCATGAAACGATGTAGGATGAGAAAAGGAAATTGTATGTTATTAAGAGAATATTTAAAAGAATGGACCAAAGAAGACTTATTAAACGAAGCAAGAAGCTACGAGTTAAAGAACTGTTCCCGGCTTAAAAAGGATGACCTGATTGACCGAATTGTAGAATATTTAACGACAAAAGAGGCACTCCGGGGCAGACTTTCATGCCTGACGAAAGAGCAGATGGTGCTTTTTTGCAAAGCCTGTACCGAGCCACAGAAAATTTCTGCAGAAGAGATTATGGATGGAATGCAGTTATATAAATACGTACTTGGAAGTTTTGAGGAAGTGAGTGACTGCTTTACTGTCTTTGAAGAGATTGCACAGGGTTTTAGCGGGATTGACGATGAGGCATTCCGGGCGGTTCAGAGCAAAAAAGGCTGGCTGATGAAGTGTATCAGCTTCTTTATCGATTATTATGAGATTGCGCCGCTGGAAATTTTGTATGAACTGTACAAATTGAAGGTGAAAGGCACGATCGAAGAAATGATCGGGATGCTGGAGGAAATGCCGGAGGACATCACAGAATCCTGCATTTTCCCGATGGAGAAACTGGGAATGCAGGACCTGCCGAAAGAGAATCCGCTTTATTCCGAGAGGGGCTTGTATGTACATCTTCCAGTTTTTGAGGGTGATGGACTCACTGCTTTGTTGAAACAGCAGCAGAATAAAAAATTCTATATTCCGTCTGCACAGCAGTTGGATGAAATCTGTCAGAAAGGGTATGAGGCAGGGGTACTGGCTTATAAGGAGCTGGAGTCCTATTTCATAAAAAAATTGGATGTGCCGTATGAGAAAGCGGCTAGATGGTGCTTTGAGACGTGGACCAGCAGCTATGAAGGAAAATCACCGGCAGAACTGATGAATAAGATGCATGAAGAAGGGATTGTCTTCCAGAGCGAGCAGCAGATGGGCGAATTTTTAAGACTTCTCATGGATGCGTTCAACAATACGAGAACAAAAGAAAACCGCGGAAATAAACCGTGGGAATTAAGTGAGAGAGGTATGATCGGCGGCATGCCGGCGATGGTGCCGGAAATGTCCCAGCCAGCACCGGTAACCGCGAAAAAGGTGGAGAAGATTTATCCGAATGATCCGTGTCCTTGCGGATCTGGGAAGAAATATAAGAAGTGTTGTGGAAGAAATTAATACTCAGAGGTGAAATGAAAAATGCAGCAAGAGAGGAAAGAAATATCTGGCAAAGCTAATACGATCGCTGGTTTTTCCATCCCTCTGTATCTAGGCATCTTGGCGCTGGTGGTGGTCTGTATGTATATGGACTGTCTTCCGGCAGGCTTGGTCGGCGGCATGATTGCGCTGATGGTGCTGGGCGAGGGACTCAATTTTTTGGGAAATCATACACCGGTTGTGAAAACGTACCTGGGCGGCTCGGTCATCTGTATTCTGGGGGCGGCAGTCATCCAGGCGCTGGGGCTGATTCCAGAGCAGACGCATGAGATTCTGGACAATTTTGTCAACAAAGAAGGATTTCTGGTCTTCTATATCTCAGCGCTGATCACAGGAAGTCTTTTCAATATCGACCGCGGGCTTCTGATCCGCGCAACGGTGAAACTGCTTCCGACAGCTGTCATATCGCTGGCAGTCGGCGTGATACTTTCAGGTCTGCTCGGTATGGTGATGGGGGATAGTTTTCTGGAAGGCATCCTGTATATCGGTATTCCGATGACGAGCGGCGGCATGACGGCGGGAGCAGTGCCTCTGTCGGCAATGTATTCGTCGGTTCTGGGGACGGACGCCGGACAGATCCTGACGCGGATCGCACCGGCGACGGTGCTGGGAAATTGTGTGGCGATCATTTTTGGCGGTTTAGCCAATAATATCGGCGAGCGAAAGCCATCCCTGACCGGAAATGGCTGCCTTGTCAATGACGGTCACGAAGTGAAGAAACAGCCTCCGATGAAACCGACCTTCGCACTCTTATGTACGGGGCTTATCATTTCAATGGCATTTTATGAACTGGGGGCGATCTGCCATCATTTTATTTCGATTGTACCGACGTATGCGTGGATGATTGTAGCAGTTGTGATTGTGAAGGGAACGGGAATCCTTTCAGAGCGCCTGGAGGACGCGGCGAGAGAGTGGGGACAGTTCGCGATCCACAGCTGGACAGCGGCGGCGCTGACCGGAATCGGGGCGACGCTGATTGATTTAAAGACGATTTTACACACGATCACTCCATTTTATCTGCTCAGTGTCGTGCTGATTGTCGGGGCGATCACACTGACCGCCGGATTGATCGGCATCAAGATGGGATTTTATCCGTTGGAATCATCGATCGCAGCGGGGATGTGTACAACGAACATGGGCGGCTCCGGAAATGTAGCGGTGCTCAGCAGTTCGAAACGGATGGAACTGCTTCCGTTTGCACAGATTGTGACGCGTTCCTGCGGGGCACTGATGCTGACCATTGGGGGCGTGCTGATACAGCTGCTGGCGAGGTAAAAAAAGAATGGTGCTTGACAGAGAAATGTACCTGATAGAGGGAAAATAAGTGGAAACAGAGGAATAGAGAAATAGAGAAATAGAGAAATAGGAAAAAGCTGGGAGGTACGGCTTATGAACATATTCATTGCGATCATGCTGGTGTTTGCGGCAGCCGGTCTTGTGGATGAGATGCTGGGAGGAAAGCTGGGGCTGATGCCGAACTTTGAAAAGGGGCTTGCCACCATGGGCGGTCTGGCGATGTCCACGGTCGGATTTTTTGCGATCGGAGTTACATATGTGCAGACCCACGCGGAAGCGATTGCAGAGGCGGCAAAGCATATGCCGTTTGATCCGGCGCTCATTCCAAGCTGCCTTCTGGCGCCGGATATGGGGGCGCTTGGCATGGCACAGAAGCTGGCGGCGACACCGGCTCTGGCGGCATTTACCGGTGCGATGGTAGCAGGCAGTCTGGGAATGACGGTCGGATACCAGCTGCCGGTCTTTCTGGCAGCTGTTCGAAAAGATGAAATAGGAGAGCTGATGCGGGGGTTCATCTTCGGTCTGATTGCCATACCGTCTGGTCTGGCGGTCGGAGGTCTGATGCTGGGTCTGCCTGTCCGTCAGCTCTTTTTTAATATGATCCCGGTGCTGGTGCTGTGCATGGTGCTGATTGCGGCATTTGTGCTGGTTCCGGCGCTGACGATGAAGATCATGATTTTCCTCGGAAATGCGATCCGTATTTTTAGTTTTCTCCTGTTTGGTGTGGCAGTCTTCGGAATTTTCATGCCGAAGTATGCGGTTGTCGAGGATGCCTTGATTGAGGAAATGCTTTTTATGGTACTCCGTATGGTCATCGCAGCGTGCGGCGGTCTGGTGCTGTCGCAGGTGGCGTTAAAACGTCTCCAAAAGCCGATCCAGCGTATTGGGGCGGTCCTGGGTATCAATGAGGAGGCAGTTGTCGGACTGTTCCTTTCCTTTATACAGAGCCTTGCGATGCTGCCATTGTTTTCCAAGATGGATAAGCGCGGAAAAGTATTAAATGCCGCTTTCTCTGTGGCTGGTGCCTATGTGGTAGGCGGTCAGATGACCTTCGTAGCCTCCCTGATACCGGGAAACTGGGTAACAGCCTATATGATCAGCAAGGTGCTGTCAGGCGGTCTGGCAGTTGCCCTGGCGTTTATCTCAGTCGAGAAGATTCCTGCATTAGGTGGCGAGTAACAGCAAATTTGACTAAAATTATCTAAGAAGGACAAAAATGATAACAGAGTAGAGCGGAATATCTGATATTGAGATAAAGATAAAGAAATAAGAAAGCCCCGGCAGTTTCGCTGCCGGGGCTTTCCGCCCTTTTGGGGCTATATCATTTTCATAGAAGGCATTAATAGGTTACAATGAAGACTTTTAGAGTTGTCAAACGGTTGCGAGCAATTAACAGCAGCCACAGCCTCCAAAGCTCTGCTCGGTTCTCTCAATGATCTCGTTCTGAAGCGGTTTATCCAGGTTACGGAAGTAGTCACTGTATCCGGCTACACGGACGATCAGTTCTTTGTATTCCTCCGGGTTCTTCTGAGCTTCAATCAGAGTCTGGCGGTCGATAACGTTGAACTGCATATGATGTCCGTTCATAGCGAAGTAGGAACGAATCAGAGCAGCCAGGTTGTCAATACCCTTCTCGCCTGCGATAGCAGCCGGAGTAAATTTCTGGTTCAGCAGAGTACCGCCGGTTTCACAGTGGTTCATCTTGGAGCAGGATTTAACAACTGCGGTCGGTCCGTTGATATCAGCACCCTTCTCAGGAGAGATACCCTCAGACAGAGGATTATGAGCCAGACGGCCGTTCGGAGTAGCGATCATAACATCACCGAAGTATACGTGGCAGGTGGTCGGAAGCATATCTACATGATATACACCGCCTCTGGTGGTCGGTCTGCCGGTAATATAATCTTTGTACTCATTGAATACACTTACCATGATGTCATCTGCATAATCATCATCGTTGCCGTATTTCGGAGTTTTATTCTTAACCAGGTTCAGAATGTCCTCATGGCCCTTGAAATCGTCGTTCATAGCGTCGATGAGTTCTTTCATGGTAAACTTCTGATTGTCAAATACGTTGAACTTGATAGCGGAGAGTGCATCGGAAATAGTGCCGATACCAACACCCTGGATGTAGCTTGTGTTGTATCTCGGGCCGCCTGCGTTGTAGTCTTTACCTTTCTTGATACAGTCATCGGTACAGATGGAAAGGAACGGAGCCGGCATCATCTGAGAGTAGATTCTCTCGATAACCAGGTTGCCGCGCATCTTAACATCGATGATGTACTCAAGCTGTGTCTTGAATGCGTTCCACAGTTCGTCATAGGATTTGAAGTCTTCTGCTTTGCCGGTGTGCGGTCCGATCTGTTTTTTGAACATTACATCGTAGCCATCATACAGAGCGAGCTGTAAGCACTTAGGGATGTTTAAGTAACCGGTCAGCCAATAAGCCTCGGTTCCCCATGCACCTGTCTCAACACATCCGGAGCATCCAGCGTTTCTTGCATCTACCAGAGATTTGCCCTGATTTACCAGCTCCTGAATCAGCTCATCGGTATTGTAGAATGCCGGCTGGCCCCAGCCCTGACGAGCGATCTCGCAAGCTCTCTTTAAGAACTTATCCGGAGTAACTTTGGAAATCTGTACGTTGGAGTTCGGCTGGTTCTGTCTCATATCTTCCATACAGTCAAGGATTAAGTAAGAAACAGCGTTAACTGCATCAGTACCATCTTCCTTAACACCGCCGGAGTTGATGTTTGCGAAGTCTACGTATGTACCGGACTCTTTTAAGGTTACGCCAACTTTAACCGGAGCCGGAGAGTTGAACAGTTTAACCCAGAGGCACTCAAGAAGCTCAAGAGCTCTTGTATCATCCAGAGTACCTGCAGCGGTATCTTTCTCATAGAACGGAATCAGATGCTGATCCAGACGGCCCGGTGTAAAGGCATCCCACGGGTTTAACTCGGTTGTAACGCCAAGGTGTGTAAACCAGTACATCTGAAGTGCCTGCCAGTAGGTCTCCGGTTTGTGCTCCGGAACAACGGCACAGTTAGCTGCAATCTGCTCAAGCTCTGCTTTTCTGACCGGATCCTTCTCCTCAGCAGCCTTCTCAAGAGCCAGATCATGATATCTCTTACCTAAGATAATGATAGCATCGCAGCAGATATCCATAGCGCGAAGCTCCTGCTCTTTGTCATAAGCTTCCGGATCATTGAAGTAGTCAAGATCTTTGATAGCCTGCGCGATCTCTTTCTTGTAATCGCCGTAGCCCTTGATGTAGAAGTTCTTGCCGCCGGCTGTATGGCCCGGTCCACGCTGCTCCATGAACTCGGTAAACATACCAACCTCATAGCAGTCTCTCCATTCCTGGGTCATAGCTTTTAAGAGATGCTCTCTGACTGCACGGTTCTTCCAGTACGGAATGATCTCTTCTTCCTGAAGCTTTAGATCGTCTTCGGTAACAGTGAAGTTAACCAGTTTACGATCATTCATGATGTGCATATCTTCGATGGTGTGACAGCACAGCTCCGGGAAAGTCGGTGAACACTGCGGGTCTTTGCCCTTCTCACCAACTAACAGCTCATCCTCGCCTAAGTAAAGAGTTTTTCTGGAGAAGTACTCTTTCAGAACGAGAGCTCTTAAAACCGGTACAGATACGGAACCTTCGTACTCTTTGTAAACATCGGTTTCAATTTTTGCTCTTTCCAGATCCAGATGCGGCTGGGTGGAATGGCTGATTCTTCTCAGTCTTTTAATTCTCTCGGTACATCCGCGGTCGTTGTCTTTTAACAGACCTTCTGGTGTGTTGATTACGAATGAAGTATCAATTTTCTCTGCCATTTAAATCATCCTCCTATATTGACTTTGTTGAATCCCTGTTCTTCGAACATGGACTTAAAGTGTTCCATAAGCTCGGACACCGGTACGCTCATCTCATCATCATGGTACTCCATGTCGAGGCTGGCGTATTTACCCTTTCCGATGTCATGATAAGGTAAAAGGTTTACCTGACGTGCGTGAATATTATTTTCCTTCAGGAAATGGATGACACTTTCAATGTGTTCATCGGTTGCGTTGACCTGCTGGATAATCGGAAGCCGGATGTAAAGACCAGCGCCCTCATCACTTAATTTCTTTAAGTTCTCAAGAATCAGTGAATTGTCAACGCCGATATATTTCTTGTGGTCTTCCGGATCCATCACCTTGATGTCGTAGAGAAAAACATCTACGTAAGGAAGAATCCGCTTCAGATTCTTATAATCTGTGTAGCCGCTGGTGTCGATGAAAATGCTGACACCGTTCTCGTGGAGCTTGCGACAGACTTCTTCCACATAGTCCATATGCTGGGAAGCCATAACCTCGCCGCCGGAGAGTGTTACACCGCCGCCGGACTGCTCATAGAAGATTTTGTCCTTCATCGCTTCCTTGACAAGTGCATCTACCGTGTATTCCTTACCGGCCAACTCCCGGGCCTCTGTGATGCACCAGTCGGTACAGACGCCGCAGGCGGTACACTTGGAACGGTCAAATACAATCTTGCCGTCTACGATGGAATTGGCTCCCTGTTTACATTTTGCAACGCATCGGCCGCAGGTGGTACATTTGTGCTGATGAAAAATCAGTTCCTTATAATAATGCTGACTCTCCGGGTTGTGGCACCACATGCAGCGTAAGGGACATCCCTTGAAGAAGATCGTGGTGCGGACACCATCGCCGTCGTGCGTTGAAAATTTCTGGATGTTAAATATGTAAGGAGTTTCTGCCATTCTTTCCCCCTCCTTTGCAAAAAAACTAGACTGTGTTCTAGTTCTGAGTCTATAATACTACAACCATCTCAAGAATACAAGAGTAAATTGAAAAAAATGTATTAATTTAATTTTTAACAGACGAATCTGAAAAATAATCATCCGATCACGCTGAAACAAGCGGAGTGCGGAATGACTATAAAAGAAAATTAATATAACATATAAGATACCATAGAAAAATGGGGCTTACAATCGGCAAAAGTGAGGATATTATGCGTGAAAAGAAAGTGAAAATTGTAGAAAAGATAAAATGGTGTGAATATTCATAAAATACAAAACAAAAACAAAAAATTAAGCACAGTTAAAAAGGCGTCGCACAAATATGAAAAGTGAAAATCAAGATAGAAGTGAAAAAAAGCTAAAAAACCAGAATAACACGTAGAAAAGAGCAGTAGAAAACAAAATGAATACGAAGCTTGAAATAATGGATACTGTTTCACAGGTAGGCACTTTTGGAACCGAAAGTGCCGTAAGAAAGCGTGGTGGCAGCAGGAATTTGCCGTATTTAAATGCGAAGCCACGGCAAATTCCGTTACTGGGCACGTATGCGTGAACAGTAACAAAAAATGAAATAATTTCGCTCATGTGAAAGTTGCCCGGTTGACAAGAGGAATTTTGACATGGTATAGTAAAAATGTATAAGGATGTTTCGGGAAGTATTAGAAGAACCCGGACAGCAGAAGCCAGGAAAACTATATTTCGAGCTGAAAAACCTAACACAGTATATTGTCAGGGTTTACAGCCAATGGGTATCAGGGGAAACTCGGATGCCTCCCGCATTTGGAAAGAAATGCATTGGAAAGAGAAGTAGGACCTGCTGCTTATTAGGAAGAAAGGCAGCTGGTAAAAGGCGGCGCATCCTCTGCCAGAGTCTCGTTCCGATGAAATGTTTTTCAGCGTATTCTTAAACAAAAGAAGGGAGAAGAACAATTTCATGAAGAAGACAAACAGAATCATTGCATTGGCAATGGCGGCCATGACAGCATTGTCTATGACAGCCTGCTCCGGAAGCGCAAAAGAGACAACGGAGGCGGAAAGCGCCGCAGAGACAACCGCAGAGGCTGCTGAGGAAAGCAGTGCAGAGGAGACCAAGGAAGCATCCGGAGAGACGCTTCTGATGGCAACGACGACCAGTACCGATAATACAGGTCTTCTGGATTACTTAAAGCCAATCTTTTTAGAGGATACAGGTATTGACTTACAGTGGACGGCAGTAGGAACCGGTGATGCGATTCAGAAAGCAAAAGATGGTGAAGTCGATGTGATACTGGTTCATTCTAAAGCAAAAGAAGAAGAATTTGTGGAGAGCGGCTACGGTGTAGAGCGCTTCCAGGTTATGTATAATGATTTCGTGATCGTAGGACCGAAGGATGGTCCGATTGCAAAGACGGATGATATCAACGCTGCATTTAAGCAGATCATGGACGAGCAGCTGACATTTGTGTCCCGTGGAGACAACTCTGGTACCCATAACAAGGAGACCGGAATCTGGGAGAAGCTGGGAATTACAGATTATGAGAGCAATCCAAATTATGTATCGGCAGGCGCTGGAATGGCTGATACACTGGCGATGGCAGATGAAAAAGGTGGCTACTGCCTGTCTGACCGCGGTACCTGGCTTGCCAAGAAGGCAGATTTCCCGGATATGGATATTGTATGTGAAGGCAGCAAGGAACTTTTAAACCAGTACGGCGTTATCGCAGTAAATCCGGAGAAATATCCGGATGTCAACAACGAGGCGGCGAATACGTTTATCAAGTGGATCTGTTCTCCGGAAATCCAGACGCTGATCGGTGAATACGGCGTAAAGGAGTACGGCGAGCCGTTATTCTTCCCGAATGCAGAGCAGAAGTAAAATACTGCCGGATGATATGTGGTAGTGCTGGAATTAGCGTATTTAAACGAATAAAGCAGGCAGTTGAACCTTGCAGAATTTATAATGTATAAACAGGAAACCGGAGAAGGGAGGATGCACTTTTTCCGGTTTTTCTGTCATTAAGAATTGAGAAAATGAGAACGCCTGCAGAACATAAGGTGTTTCAGTGGATATGCTGGGAGAAAAAATATGGGAAACCTGTTTTCAAAATTTTTTGGTACGGTCGGAGTGATAGATTCTATCCGGGTAACGCTGGTGATGTCTTTCTGGTCAACCTTGATTGCGTCCATGCTTGGAATTTTTCTGGGACTTGTGCTGGAGCAGACGAAATTTCCAGGAAAAAAGCTGGTAGTCCGCGTGAACCGGACCTTGATGGGAGCACCTCCGGTTGTCATCGGACTGCTCACATATATGCTTTTGAGAAAAAAAGGTCCGTTTGGGGCGCTTCGATGGGTATTTACGATCAAAGGAATGGTGGCAGCTCAAGTTCTGATCATTACTCCGATCGTCTGTGGAATGGTATATTCATATGCGGTCCGCACGGCGCCTTCGATCCGGGCGTTTGCCAGGACGATGGGAGCTGACCGGCATCAGACCGCGCGGCTTCTGCTGCGTGAAATGAAAAATGAAATTTATTTTGCGGTTGTGTCTGGATATGGGCGTTCCATCAGTGAGGTCGGGGCGGTCTTTCTGGTAGGTGGAAATATAAAAAACAGCACCCGGACAATGACGACTGCGATTTCAACCCTGAAAGGTGCAGGCGATTATTATGAAGGGGTATTTTTGGGAGTGATCCTGATGCTTCTGGCATTTGCGGTACAGACATTGGCAGAACATTTCAGACAGGAGGAGACACCGGATGAAAATCTCTAAGCTGCAAAAGAAGATGGGTCAGTTTACGCTTCAAATCGAGGAACTGTATCTGGAGAGCGGGAAGGTTCATGGTCTGATAGGAACCAATGGCTGCGGAAAAACAACACTTTCCAAGCTGATACAGGGGATATTGGTTCCAGATGGCGGGAGGATTGATTACGAGGGACTGACACCCCGGGATATCACGATGACAACACAGAGACCGTATCTTTTGCATGATACGGTGTATCAGAACCTGATCTATCCGCTGAAAATACGGGGAATCCGCCCAGATGAGGCGAAGATGGATGCCTGGCTGGAACGATGTGGGCTTCTGCAGAAAAAAAATCAGTATGCCCGTTCCCTGAGCAGCGGGGAACAGCAGAAATTATCATTTATCAGGGCTCTGGTATTTGACCCTGCGTTTGTGATTGTTGATGAGACACTTTCCAACCTGGATCCTGACAGTACAGAATTGTTTGAACAGCTGATGCGGGAGCAGCAGACGAAAAATAAGATGACATGGCTGCTAATCAGCCATCAGCTGGTGCATGTCCGCAAGATTTGTGACCAGGTACATTTTATGGAACAGGGGAATGTTCTGGTGTCTGGAACACCGGAAGAAATCCTTCTTCACCCCTCTCACCCGTCCATACGTCGATATCTGGCAGATACAGAGGTTTCATATCGCGAAAATGAAAAAAGTTCAGAAATATGAATAAAAATGCGAGATGATTGCGCTGAATGTGAAAAAAATGGAAAGAGTTTTGCTTGGGATGATTGACACAGTTTGTGAAAATGTGGTATAATTTCTGGTAGAAAATCATGAGAAAGAGAATTGTCGCACGAGAGCGGCAGTTATACAGAGTTGATTTCGAGCTTTTCTGCCTAAGCTGTGAACTGATTCACAGGATGGAAGAAAAGCCAATGGGTATCCGGGGAAACGCGGGTGCCTCCCCGCATCAGACGATGCATTGGAAAGGAATAGCTCTCGGATGACCGGGATGAAGACCCGGAAGTTCTGGAAAAGAGCAGTAAATTCCGCCAGCCCAAGCAAAGCCTGATGTAGATAAGTGAATATCAGCAGAAAGCCGTAAGAGGCAGACTGCATCATCAGGAACGGATACAGAGAGCGGAATGTTTTCTGTATTCGTTTTTTTGTTTCATTCGGAGAGGCGGCCTATGAATCAAAAGCACTTCGCGTGGATGCGTACCTTCGCGAAGAAGAATCATGCCGCAAGGGAGGAATTATGAAGTTATTGAAAGTTGATACGCTGGCGCAGGCGCGGGAACGTCTGCTTGAAGCGGCAAAAGAGTGCCTGCCGGAGACGGAGCGGGTTGCGCTTGCAGATGCGTCTGGCTGTATTTTAGCAGAAGATATTGTCTCTGGGGAAATGATTCCTGCATTCCGCCGTTCCAGTGTAGATGGGTATGCAGTCTGTTCAAAGGACACGGCGGGCGCAACAGAAAGTATCCCGGTTTTTCTGAAGGTGCTGGAAGAAGTAGAGATAGGACATCCGGCGGTATCAAAGATTGAACCGGGCACCTGTGCCTATGTGCCGACCGGCGGCATGGTTCCGGAAGGGGCAGATGCCATGGTGATGGTAGAATACAGTGAACGGTTCGGAACAGATGAGGTTGCCCTGTATGAAAATGTTCCGTATGGGAAATGCATCGTGCTTCCGGGAGAAGATGTAAAAACCGGGGATATAGTCCTTAAAGCGGGAACCCGGATTGGCCCGGCGCAGGCGGGAACATTGGCAGCGCTTGGCGTGGTTCAGGTTCCGGTTTTTAAACCGTGGAAGGTGGCAGTTCTATCGACGGGCGACGAACTGGTCAGGAACGATCAGGTTCCTGGACCGGGACAGGTGCGGGATATTAATACATGGGCGCTGTCCTGTTATGTGAAGAAGACAGGTCTGGAGCTTGTTTCGGCAGAGGCAGTGAGGGATGAAGAGGTACTTTTAGAGGACAAAATCAGGGAGGCGGTCAAAGCCTGTGATTTGATTCTGATCTCCGGAGGAAGTTCCCAGGGAAAGAAGGACATGACTATGGAGATATTAAACCGCATCTCCAAGGAGGGAGTATTTACCCATGGGCTGGCACTGAAACCGGGAAAACCGACGATTCTGGGATATGATAAAGAGAAACATACGCTGTTAGGAGGACTTCCTGGGCATCCGGCAGCAGCGCTTACCGTTTTCCACTTATTATTTGTGTGGCTCTGGAAGCAGGTAACCGGTCAGCCAGATCAACCTCCGCTAGAAGCCTTTATGACAACGAACCTGGCGGGGGCACCCGGAAAAACAACCTGCCTGCTGGTAAAGCTTCAAATAGCTCCGCAAGGGCTGGAGGCAGAACCGGTATTTGGAAAATCAGGCTTGATTTCGACGATGGCAGAGGCAGACGGCTACGTTCTGATTGATATGAATCAGGAGGGACTGAAGAAAGGTGAGCAGGTGAAGGTATACCGTTTTTAAAATGAATTGCTTCCAGAAGGGCGACGGAGAATAAAGGATCGGCAGAGCCTGGTGGAAACAGAATAGAGGCAGAGATGGGAAAGAGAAATTTATATCTGAATAATACACCGGTGGAGGAGGCAAAAGCCCTTTACCAGAAAGCACTGGAGGAATTATTAAGACCCAAGGCAGAATGGATTCCCGTGACGGAAAGTCTGCACCGGATTACAAAAGAGGCAGTCTATGCGAAATATTGTTCTCCGCTTTACAATGCGGCGGCGATGGATGGAATCGCGGTTGAGGCAGAGAAAACAAAGGGAGCATCGGAGCGGAAACCACTTACCCTATATCCAGGTACAGATTTTACAGTGGTGGATACGGGCGATCCGATTCACGCACCATGCGATGCAGTTATCATGGCGGAGGATCTGCTGGAGCAGGAGGATGGCTCGGTGCAGATTACGGATGCAGCTGCATCATGGCAGCATGTGCGCCCGATCGGAGAAGATATCGTAGCGGGTGAGATGCTGATGCCCGGTTATCATGAGATACGCCCGATTGATATAGGTGTTCTCCTGTCTGGCGGAATTACAGAGATTGAGGTGTTGAAAAAGCCGTCGATAGCGATTTTTCCGACGGGAACCGAAATCATAGAGCCGGGACAGGAACCCAGGGATGGGGACATCATCGAATCGAATTCGAGAGTGTTTGAGGCACTGGTAACGGAACATGGCGGTGCGCCCCATCGTTTTCCGCCGATTGCGGATGAATATGAAACATTGAAAGCAAAGGTGGCAGAGGCGGTTGAAAACTATGACATGGTAATTGTCAATGCCGGCTCCAGTGCTGGAACCGAAGATTTTACGGTTCATGTACTTCGGGAATTGGGGGAGGTTCTGGTACACGGGGTGGCAATCAAGCCGGGAAAACCGGTAATATTGGCGATTGTCAATGGAAAACCGGTGATCGGACTTCCGGGATATCCGGTATCCGCCTATATCAACTTTGAAAATTTTGTAATTCCTGTGCTGCAGAAACTGGCAGGACGTACAGAAACAGCCGGCACGACGGTGCGGGCTGTCATATCTAAACGCCTTGTATCATCCCTGAAACATAAAGAGTATGTGCGGGTGAAAGTAGGAGAAGTGGGCGACAAGCTCGTCGCTTCTCCACTGGCGCGCGGGGCGGGAGCAGCGATGAGCCTGGTGCGGGCAGACGGGTTCTGTGTGATTCCTCAGAACAGCGAGGGGGTCGAGGCGGGAGATACCGTTGACGTAGAGCTATACCGTTCTCTGGAGGAAATTGGAAGTACGGCAGTGGCAATCGGAAGCCATGATCTGATTCTGGATGTGATGGCAGATTTGCTGCCGTGTATGTACCCGGGTAATTACCTTTCCAGTACGCATGTAGGCAGTATGGGCGGTTTAATGGCATTAAAGCGGGGAGAAGCGCATCTGGCTCCGACCCACCTGCTGGATGAAGAGACAGGAGAATATAATATTGCGATCCTGAAAAAACTGTTTGCGGGTGAAAAAATGGCACTTGTCAAGGGCGTTGAGCGAATTCAGGGAATTATCGTAAAAAAAGGAAATCCGCTTGGAATCCATGAAATTGAAGATTTACGTGGCTTGAATTATGTCAACCGACAAAGAGGAGCGGGGACAAGAGTTCTTTTTGATTATAAGCTGAAGGAAGCCGGTATTTCACCGGAAGAAATTCACGGATATGACAGAGAGGCGGCAACGCATATGGCAGTGGCGGCTGCCGTGTCCGGCGGCGATGCAGACGCGGGCATGGGAATCCAGTCGGCAGCCAGGGCAATGGGACTTGATTTTATTGAGGTTGGACGGGAAGAGTATGACTTTGCGATTCCAGTCAGATTTTTGGATTTTCCACCGGTACAGCATTTTCTGGCGGTTTTGAAAAGCCGGGAGTTTGCAGAGAGAGTGGAGAAGCTCGGTGGTTATGGGCTGGCAAGAACCGGAGAAATTTTATATTTATAAAAGAGGGGATTAGATGGGAGCAGTTGTGCGTGAATTATATGTGTTCCGGCAGAGGGGACAGCCGGGAGAAGCCGTGGAGAGCGCCTGGTTCCGAAGGGGGATCGGAATGGAGGGTGACCGGCATGCAGCGGGAGGTGAAAGGCAGACTTCGCTGTTGGCGGGAGAAACCCGGGACTGGATGGAGAAGCAGACAGAACCGGGACTCTGCTTCCGCCGCTACAAGGCAAACCTGATAACGGAGGGAATAGATACCACTCAGTTAAATACGGGGGATCTTCTGGCGGCGGGAGGGGCGGTGTTCCGCGTCTCCGGGTATGGAAAAAAGTGTTTTCCAGAGTGTATTTACCATGAAAAAGGAGTTTTCTGCCGCCTTTCGGCAGGAGCCATATTTTTGGAAGTGATTCGGGACGGATATGTATCTGTTTCGGATGAAATAATGAAATTAGGCAAAAAGGAGGAACTGTGATGAGACGATTAGAGAAAGATGAATCACTCTGCATTGGCTGCCACCAGTGCGAAGAAGCCTGTTCGAAGGCATTTTACAAGGTTTCGGATCCAATGAAATCCTGCATCCGCATTACCGACAAGGAGGATGGAAGCCATCATATTGCTGTGTGCACACAGTGTGGAAAATGTTCTGAAGTGTGCAATACAGGTGTGATTACGGAGGATGCGAGAGGCGTTTACCGGCTGAACAAGAAAGAATGTGCCGGCTGTCTGATGTGCGTTGGATTCTGTCCGGAGAATGTTATGGTACAGTGTGATGATTATCTGGAGCCGTCCAAATGTACGGCGTGCGGATTGTGCGTAAAAGCATGTCCGACCGGAGCGATCCGTCTGGTAGAAGAGTAAAGGGAGGAGAAAGGCATGATTAAAATGTGTGATCTTCCGCGTTATGCGGACGCAGATATGGAAGAAATCAAAAAAATGAAAGAGGCCCACACGGTTCTCAATCAGGTTACATATGAGCCAAAGCCGCTGTATCATGGATATACGGATAAGCGCCTTCGAATCAATGTGACAGATAACACCATCGATATGATCGACATTCCTCAGGAGGTCAAAGAAAAATTTACCGGCGGCAAAGGTTATTGCCTGCGTTATCTGTGGGATGCAACGAAGCCGGATACAAAGTGGGACTCTCCGGAAAATGCTATTACCATGTCGGCAGGACCGATTGCCGGAATTACGCAGTACGGCGGTACCGGAAAATGCCTGGTATGCAGCATTTCACCGATGACAGATATCCCGATTGATTCAAACGTCGGCGGATATTTTGGTCCATTCTTAAAATTCTCCGGATTTGATGTGATCGAGCTGACTGGAAAAGCGGAGGAAGACGTGATTATTGTCATCGATGGCAATAAGGGAACCGTTTCAATTGAAAAAGCACCGTTAGAGCATAAAGATGCACATGTACTGGGCGAAGAGCTGACAACCATGTATGCGGAGGATGACAATGATCGCAAAAACGTGGCGGTCGTATGCTCCGGTTCGGCGGCGGATCATTGCAACCTCTCTATGTTGAATTTTACATTCTATGATCCGAAAAGAAATGTAGTCCGCTTAAAACAGGCTGGACGTGGTGGTATCGGACGTGTCTTTGCGGACAAGCACATTAAAGCGCTGGTATGCCATTTTAAAGGCGTAAAAGCAAATCTGAACCATGTATATGATATCAGTATCCTGAACCGGGATGGCCTGAAATTCCATCGTGAGGTGGCGACACAGGATGACAAACAGAATTCAATGCGTAAATCCGGAACGGCATACTCCCTGCGTATCATGAGCGATTATGATATTCTGCCGACGCGCAATTATAAATATGGCGGAACGGATAAGATCGATGAGATGGCACCGGAGGTATGGAGAAATAAATGGCTGACCCAGGGCGGAGCGGACGGATGTTGGTATGGATGTTCGATGGCGTGTGCTAAAACAGCCGATCAGTTTGAATTAAAGACAGGTCCGTATAAGGGACATAAAGTATGTGTGGATGGTCCGGAGTATGAGACAGCAGCCGGTGTTGGTCCGAACTGCGGCGTAACCGATCCGCAGGTAATCCTGGAAGTGAATTTCTACTGTGATACATATGGCATTGATACGATTTCCTTTGGCACCATGACTGCCTTCCTGATGGAATGCTATGAAAATGGTATCCTGAATAAGGAGAGAACCGGCGGTCTGGAGCTTGTATGGGGCAATGCAGAGGCGGAGCTGGAGCTGCTGCACCAGATGGCGCGAAACGAAGGCTTTGGCAAGATTGCGGCACTTGGAAGCCACAAGCAGAAAGAGTATTTTGCAGCGCAGGGCTGGGGCGATATGGATTTCATGAATGATATTGCGATGGAACAGAAGGGACTTGAATATTCAGAGTATGCTTCCAAAGAATCCCTGGCGCAGCAGGGCGGCTATGGTCTGACCAATAAGGGACCGCAGCATGATGAGGCATGGCTGATTTTCATGGATCAGGTAAATAACCAGATTCCTACCTTTGAGGATAAGGCGGAGGCGCTGTATTACTATCCGATGTTTAGAACCTGGTTTGGTCTTCTGGGACTTTGCAAGCTGCCGTGGAATGATATTGTACCGGCTGACAACAGCCTGACCGATGAACCGGCGAAGGTACCGGAGCACGTAGATAACTATCTGGATCTTTATTATGGTGTTACTGGGGTCAAGATTGATAGGGATGAGATGATTAAAATGTCCGAGCGTGTCTACAATTTCCAGCGTGTTTTCAACATTCGTCTGGGCAAGGGACTGCGTGCGAACGATGCGATTCCATACCGCTCCCAGGGACCGGTTACGGAAGAAGAATATCTGTCCCGTCAGGAGCGCTACGATGGTCAGCTGGTAGAGCTGGTTGGTTTTACAAAAGAAGAAGTCGAAAAAATGTCCTTAAAGGAAAAGATGGCTGCGACCAGAAAGCACAGAGAAGGGGAATATGAGAAGCTGATTGATGCGGTATATCCGAAGCGCGGCTGGAATTTAAACGGCGTTCCGACAATTGCACACCTGAAAGAGCTTGGCATGGATCTTCCGGAGCTTTTGGAAGTAGTTGAGCCGCTTCAGTAAGACTATTCATTAATACGTTGCAGAAGGGAAGTGGATATAATGGTACTGAATAACCGTCCATATCCGGACTGGCATGAAGGACTGACAATCAGGGGTGTGATGGAACACATGAAATTTACCTGGCCCAAGCTGGTCGTGAAGGTAAATGGGCAGCTGGTCTGGCCAGAAGACTATGATAAAGTAACACTTGAAGAAGCAGATGATTTGAAGATTTATCATTTACTGGGGGGCGGTTGATTCAGAAAGGAGACGCTGGTTTGGAGATAGACAAAGAACGCTATAAAAGAAATATTCTCCTGCCGGAGGTAGGAGAAGAAGGACAGAAAAAGCTGGCGGAAAGCCGGGTGCTGGTAGTCGGGGCGGGGGGACTTGGATCTCCCGTCAGCCTCTATCTGGCAGCAGCAGGAGTCGGTACGATCGGGATTGCTGATTTTGACCGGGTGGATGTCAGCAATCTGCAGCGGCAAATCCTTTACCGGGAACAGGACATTGGAAAGGCAAAAGCAGAACTGGCGGCGGAGCAGCTTCAGAGCCGGAACCATTCGGTGCAGGTAGAAGTATACCCAGAGGGAATTACAGCTGAAAATGCAGAAGAAATTCTTGCAAAGTTTGATGTGATTGTGGATGCTTCGGATAATTTTCCAACCCGCTATCTGCTGAGTGATACATGCATGAAGCTGGGAAAGCCGGATGTATATGGAGCTATCTGTGAATTTGCGGGACAGGTTACCGTGTTCGCATCGGACGGACCATGTCTGCGCTGTCTCTGTCCGGAGGCAAAGGACCCATCCGGAAACCCGAATTCGGCTGCTTATGGTGTGCTTGGCGTGATTCCCGGCATGATCGGGTGTATGCAGGCGGCAGAAGTATTGAAGCTTCTTTTGGGCAAGGGAGAGGCGCTGATTGGAAAAATGCTGTTCATTGATGCCAAAACGTGGTCCACGGATCTGATAGAAGTTCCGGTGCATCCCCAGTGCAGCTGCCATGCACATACCAAAGTTCACCGGATGTGAAAACGGTATTAAAAATAGACATATGGAACAATCTCTTTACTTCACAGGAAAAGAATGATAAAATAAATTAAATTGTCGAAAGCAGATGAGGAAGATTATCCACTCTGCTTTCGGCTGGATTCAGGTAAACAAAAAGGTAAATTAGATGACCAGGAATGTTTCCCTGAAATTACGATTATTGAGAAGTTAAGAGGTAAAAGGCAAATGGCGAAGGGTAATAACACAAAAGCAAAAATTGCCCGTGTTGCATGGAAATTGTTTCATGAGAAGGGATATGAGGAGACGACGATCGATGAGATTATCCTGCAGTCTGGAACATCAAAGGGAAGCTTCTATCATTATTATAGTGGAAAGGATGAGCTTCTGGCATCTCTCCCAGAGATCTTTGATGCAAAGTATGAAGAGGTAATGCAGGCGCTGGATCCGGAGATGGACAGCTTTGACAAGCTTATGACGCTCTGCTTCAGTGTACATGATCTGATAGAGTCGGATATCCCGGTAGGGCTTCTGGCGTCACTCTATTCCTCACAGGTGGTGACAAAGGGGGATAAGCATCTTTTAAACCAGAACCGTTTTTACTATAAGATGGTAAATCAGCTGGTCGATGAGGGGCAGCGCCGGGGGCAGATTACCCGCAGTATGCCATATTACGAGATTGCACATATGTATGCACTCTGCGAGAGGGCAATCATCTATGATTACTGCATTTCAGACGGTGGCTATGCGCTTGGAGAGTATACAAGAAAGACAATGCCTTTGCTGTTCGGCGGAGTGCGTGTAAAGCAGGAAGTCAAATAAAAAAGCAGACGGAAAATGCTTCTTAGGGGTATTTTCTGTCTGCTTTTGTGCGTGATAGCCGCGTACAGATCAGGATAGCATTGAGTACCTTTAAAATAAAGGAACCTGGGACGGGAAAATGCAGCTTAAGAAAGGAAAAATGCCAGATGGAACGAGAAAATCAGGAGTACATAAGCATTGTGAATGCAACGGAAAACAACTTGAAACATGTGTCGTTGAAAATTCCGAAAAAGAAAATCACGGTTTTTACCGGTGTGTCCGGTTCGGGCAAATCATCGCTCTGCCTTGATACGATTGCGGCAGAGTCGCGGCGGGAGCTGAATGTGACATTTCCAAGTTTTGTCCAGCAGTTTCTGCCGAAATATGGTCGTCCAGAGGTTGAGCGCATGGAGAATCTTCCGGTCACGATCGTGATCGATCAGAAAAAGCCGGTGGCAAACTCCCGCTCAACGGTCGGCACATACACCGATATATATGCGCTGCTGCGCCTACTCTTCTCACGTGTGGGCAAACCGTTTGTCGGCTATTCGGACAGCTTTTCCTTCAACCATCCGAGCGGCAAGTGTGAGCGCTGTGAGGGCCTGGGCGTTGTGACGGAGCTGGACATCCACAAGCTGGTGGATTTTGATAAATGCCTAAACGATGAGGGCGTTATCCAGTGGCCGGCGTTCACGACCGGTGCATGGCGGTGGAAGCGGTATGCGTACAGCGGTCTGTTTGATTTGGACAAGAAGATCAAGGATTATTCGAAGGAGGAAATGGATTTATTTCTCTATTCGCCGCAGATCCGCCTGAAAAACCCGCCGGCAAACTGGCCGAAATCCGCGAAGTACGAGGGCATTTATCCGCGTATGTACCGCAGTATCATTACATCTAAAGAAGGACAGCTTCATAAGAAAGAGCTGGATCGCATTGTCAGCACCTTTACGTGTCCGGAGTGCCACGGGGCGAGACTGAATGCGAAGATCCGGAGCTGCCTGATTAACGGAAAAAATATCTGCGAGGTTTCGGATATGCCGATCCCGGAGGCGGCAGAGTTTATCCGCCAGATCGATGATCCGCTGGCGCGCGATATCAAGACCGAGATCCTGAAGCGGATGAATGCGCTGATTGAGATCGGACTCAGCTATCTTTCTTTAAGCCGTGGAACAGACACTCTCTCCGGCGGCGAGGCGCAGCGTATCAAGATCGCGCGTTACATCAATTCGCCGCTTACCGATATGATGTATGTGCTGGATGAGCCGAGCGTCGGACTGCATTCGCGCGATATCCAGAATCTCAAAAATTCGCTGATCAAGCTGAAAGAGCACGGAAATACCGTGATGATTGTGGAACACCACCGGGAAGTCATCGCTCTGGCGGATCACATTGTGGATATGGGACCGGAAGCGGGCATAAACGGTGGACAGATCATGTATCAGGGAAGCTACGAGGATCTTCTGAAAGCGGACACTGTGACCGGGCGAATGCTGCGGACGAAAACGCCGATGAAGATGGAGTACCGCAAGCCGACCGGATGGTATCAGGTTGAGCACGCGAAGCTTCATAACTTAAAAGATCTGAGCGTAAAACTGCCGCTTGGCGTGATGACGGTCATCGCCGGTGTGGCTGGTTCGGGAAAAAGCTCCCTGATGGAATATTTTACGAGCCAGTATCCAGGCGAGGTGATCTCGATCCGGCAGAAGGATATCGGTATCAATCTGCGTTCAACCCCGGCGACGTATCTGGATATCGCGGATGCGATCCGGGCGCTTTTTGCGAAAGCGAACCATGTCGCACAGGCATATTTCAGTTTCAATTCCAAGGGCGCCTGCCCGGCGTGCCAGGGAAAAGGTGTAATTATATCGGATATGGCATATATGGACTCGATCGAGACGGTCTGCGAGGTCTGCCATGGAACGCGGTATTCGGAGGAAGTGCTGAAATATCAGTACAAGGGAAAGAATATTGCGGAAGTCATGGATATGACCGTCCGTCAGGCGATCCAGTTTTTTGAAGATGCGGATTTTGTGAGGAAACTCGATACGCTGGTACAGGTCGGACTCGGTTACCTGCACCTGAATCAGTCGATGACGACGCTTTCCGGCGGCGAGCTGCAGCGTGTGAAGCTGGCGAGCAAGCTGGATGAGCGGGGACAGATATTCATTCTGGATGAGCCGACTGACGGGCTGCATCTCGACGATATCCGCCGTCTGATGAAGCTTTTCAACCGGATGACCGATCAGGGCAATACGCTGTTTATCATCGAGCACAGCCTGGATGTGATGAAGGATGCCGATTATATTGTGGAGCTCGGACCGGGCGGCGGACTCGCAGGCGGCGACCTGCTCTTTGCCGGGACGCCGAAGGAGATGCTGGAAGCGGAGCGGAGTGTGACACGGGAGTATCTGCGGGAGAGCTTATAGATAAAGAAAAATATCCCGAATGCATCGGAAAGTGCATTCGGGATATTTTTAATCAATCAATTCGTTCAATACCATGGCAGCTGGAAAGATATTTCTTCGCATCCTTAAAAAACGCCGCCACGATCAGGAGAATGATAAACGCGATCGGAAATGCTGCAATGATGGACACGGTCTGCAGGTTTGCCATTGAATTATCACTGAAAATGAGGACCATCGGCAGTAGAATCAGGCTCAGGGACCAGAAGGTTTTGATCGCCATGTGCGGTTCGTCCTCGCTTGTCAGGTTCTTGTAGGAGTAGGCGGAGGCAACCAGTACGATCGCGTCAAAGCTGGTGGCATAGAAGGCGATCATCGCCGCCGCGAGCAGAACGAGGACCATCGGGGCGAGCGGAAGCGTGCGGATGATGGCAGTGATTGTGGAATAGAGGTCGCCACTGGCGGCATAAAGCCCCATGACATCCAGTTTTCCGAACACCTGGAGTCCCAGGCTGTAGTTTCCGAGGATAATAAAGCTCACAAACGTGCCGCCAAGCCCGAACACGTAGCCGCCGAGGATTGTCTGCCGGATTGTACGTCCACGAGAGATGGTTCCGATGAAGAACGGGGCAGCGACGCACCAGACCATCCAATATGCCCAGTAGAACATTGTCCATGTCTGCGGAAATGAGGTGGTGCGCTGTGGGTCGGTGTAGGTGGACAGTCCGATAAAGTTCTGTACCAGATTTCCGATGGAGGAAAAGCCGGTTTCGATGATATAGCGAGCTTCACCGCCAAACAGCAGCACATAAGCCAGAAGAGCGAAGAAGAGGTAGACGCAGGACGCCGCGAGCTTCTGGATGCCCTTCATGCCACGCACGACGGAAACGGTATATACCAGGCAGGTGACTGCCAGAATCGCGATGGTGATGAGGCGGGTGTCGCCGAATCCGAAGAGTTCGGAGACGATCTGGCTCATCAGAGGGGTCGCCAGCGTAAAAGTCGTGGTTGTGCCGGCCAGCAGTGCGAAGACCGCCATCAGATCAATCAGGGTTCCGGCAAGCCCGTCTGTGTGTTTTCCGAGGATCGGGCGGCAGGCTTCGGAGTATTTCTGTTTATGGCAGCCGCGCACATGAAGCATGAAGCCAAAGGCAGCGGCGAGCACGACATAGAAGCCCCACGGGATCGGACCCCAGTGAAAGAGCGGGTATGTGCTCGCCCAGTCCTGAATACTGCCCATTTCTGCCAGATGCGGGTCATTGGCGTAGAGAACCCACTCACACAGGGAGTAAAAGAGAATGTCCGCCGCAAGTCCGGAGGTAAACATCATCGAACCCCAGGCAAAATTGGAATAGAGCGGCTTCTCATCCGGTTTTCCGAGCCGGATGGTTCCGTAGCGGGAAAAGGCGATGTAGATTGACAGAAGAAAGATGCCGAGTCCGATGGCAAGATAGCCGACACCGAAGTTTTCCCCGAGAAAGCTCCGGAGATTTTCCAACACTGCCTTGGATGCATCTGGCGCAGCCAGAAAGCAGAGACAGAGTATTATAATAAGAAGAAATGGGACGACCATCGTGGTCCAGTCCAGGCGTTTCGGCTCTGGCACTGTTTGAGATTGTGGATTTTGCATGGGAAACCTCCTTTTAAATCATTTGTAAAAATGAGGATTTTTGCAAATGGTTCATGTTCATTTTTTGATAAATAAATTAAATATTGAACACATTATAGCATTGGGTGGAAAAAAAATCAATGAAAAATTTGGGAAAAAATAGAGAAACAAGGAAATAGATGTTACCGGTTCACGGGTAGGCACTTTTGGAACCGAAAGTGCCGTAAGAAAATGTGGTGGCAGCAGGAATTTGCCGTATTGAAATGCGAAGCCACGGCAAATTCCGTTACTGGGCACGTATGCGTGAACAGTAACGAATAGATGGAAAAATGTATGGGAGGCGGCAATGGAAAAATCCTGCCGCCTCCCTACTGCTCAATCTGCACATCAAATCCCAGTCCGCGCAGCATGTTCGCATAATTCTCCATATCCTGGCCGGAGAAGGTCTGCTCGCGGGCAAGCGTCGGAGATTGCATGTATTTTTCATATTTAATGATCCCCAGATTTGAATAGGAGAGCAGAATTACATGTCTGATGTGGTGCTCAGACAAAAGGTGGGCATACCTGCGGGCATCGATGAGCGTGTCGTTGATGCCGGGGGTAATGGTAATGCGGACCGCCACTTTTTTTCCGATAGAGATGGCAAAGTCCAGATTTTCCAGAATCGAATGATTTGAGACACCGGTGAACTGGACATATTTCTTTTCAGAATAATGTTTTAAATCGATGATAATCATGTCCGCGTTGGCGATGAAGCGGGAGAAAGCCAGCGGTTTGGCGAAAGCGGTCGTCTCAATCGCGGTGCGGATGCCGTGTTCTTTACATTTTTTCAGGACAGCGGTGGCTGCTTCCGGCTGCATCAGCGGATCGCCGCCGGAGAGAATGACGCCGCCATTTCCATAGAGCTCCCGGTCGGCAAGAATTTTTTCCATGATTTCATCCATATCCATCATCTGACCGACGAAATGAAGCATTCGGGACGGACAGTGATCCGTACAGGCACGGCAGAATGTACAGGTGTCCGGGGTAAAGGTGAGACGGTTGTCTGAAAATGCCAGACTTCCGGTGGGACATTCGCTGACACAGAGATTGCAGTAGAGACAGTGCTTGCTGTCCCAGAGAATCCGGGTCGGGCGCTCATGCGCCTGCGGTGTTGAACACCAGACACAGCGCAGGGGGCATCCTTTAAAATAAATCGTAGTCCGCAGCCCGGAACCGTCAGCCAATTCATTTCGTTTGATCTTAAATATATTCGCCTGCATGAATACAATACTCCTGAAAATCCTTATGATATTTATAAAACACGATAAGACATTGAGTATTCCAGCACGGGATGGCACCGGAATTTCCGAATGGATTCGTAATACATCTGAATGCAAAATACAGGCTAACTATAGCATAAAGAAGATAAAAAGTAAATGAGACAGTTTCTCCAATTTGCTGCTTGATTTTTTTACAAAGATTTGACAAAAAAGCGGAAATAAATTTTACAAAAAAGCGCTATAATAAAACAGGTTCAAGAGAGAATATGTGTGAACGCTGCGAAAGAGCAGGTTATACAGCGGCAGATTTGCCAACTGGCACATATCGAAAAGGAAACCACGAAAGAATACCGCGAGAGATCGGGCGGCTGGCTTAAAATGAAGCGCGAAAACAGCTGCAGGAAAAAGATGGAAGATGGCGGGGAAGATATGGAATTGAAATATGAACTCTGGAAAGAGAGTATAGTTCAAGAGAAAGTTATATGTGAATGTAGGAAGCGTCTGTCGGGATATCGGCGGGCGGTTTTTTGTGTAATAGGAAATTCCTTGGAATCCCCTATTACACAAAAAGGCACTAACGTGAAATTACAGTATTATACATAATTTCTATACACAAAAGAGGTATTTGTTTATGTTATGAGCACAGGCTTACAACACTTATTAATAAGAATTAATATAAGGTACTTTTAACGAAAAATTCACGGAAAATCACGCTTACAACGTGAAAAACACGGTTGTATTTAGGAAATAAAATTGTTATAATGAGTGGCTGAAATGGAAAATGTAAAACAAAAAAGAAAAAAGTTGGGAGGTTACGAAGGTGAAAAGATTGAGTGCGTTTTGCGCGAGCCTGGGATTATTTTTGATGGCAAATCCGATGACGGCTCTGGCAGCAGAACAGGAAGGCGGTGCATCGGCATCCTCTGTGCCGCTCTGGATGTGTATTCCATTTGCGGGACTGCTTCTCTGTATTGCGATTCTGCCGCTTGTGAAGGCAGAATGGTGGGAAGAGCACCAGCCTCATGCGGTTGCTCTTTGGTCAATTCTTTTTATCATTCCGTTTGCGATGCGTTACAGTGCGGGGACAGCACTGGAAACGGTTCTGGAATGCCTGGTCAATGACTATTTGACCTTTATTATTTTGTTATTTGGACTTTTTTGCGTTGCCGGTAATATCACGATGTCCGGTGACCTGGCAGGTTCTCCGCGTGTCAATGTAGGACTACTGGCACTGGGAACCCTGCTTTCAAGCTGGATCGGTACGACCGGTGCCAGTATGCTGATGATTCGTCCGGTTGTCAAGATGAATGCATGGAGAAAGAAGAAACGTCATATCATTATCTTCTTTATTTTCCTTGTATCCAACATCGGCGGATGTCTGACCCCGATCGGTGACCCGCCTCTGCTGATGGGCTTCATGCGCGGCGTACCGTTCTTCTGGAGCTTACATCTGGTGCCGATCTTATTCTTCAATATGCTGGTGCTGCTGACAATCTTCTATTTTATTGATAAGAGGGCATATCGTCAGGATATCGCGAGCGGTCTGAAACCGGATATCAGCAAACCGGGTACCGAAGTAAAGCTGCGCGGCGCGCACAACCTGATTTTCCTGGTTATGATCGTGGCAGCCGTTATTTTAAGCGGTACCTTACCGTCCATGCCGCAGTTCCAGGATGCAGCCGGAAAGGTGCTTGGCATCCATCTGTTTGGAGAGGTAGAATTAAGCTATCCGGCCATCATTGAGATTGTGATCATTCTGGTGGCGGCCTTCCTGTCCTTCAAGACCACGAAGGTTGAGATCCGCCGTGAGAACCACTTTACCTGGGGCGCGATTCAGGAGGTTGCGGTTCTGTTTATCGGTATTTTCATCACGATGCAGCCAGCCCTGATGATTCTGAAAGCAAATGGCGCGAACCTGGGCATCTCCGAGCCGTTTGAAATGTTCTGGGCGACCGGTCTGCTGTCCAGCTTCCTGGATAACACGCCGACCTATCTGGTATTTTTAACAACGGCAGGTGCGCTTGGATTTACGGAGGGCATGGTGACGACGTTAGGAACGGTTCCGATCAAGATGCTGATGGCGATCTCCTGTGGTGCGGTATTTATGGGTGCGAACACCTACATCGGAAATGCACCGAACTTCATGGTTAAGTCGATTGCGGATGAAAACGGTGTGCGTATGCCGTCCTTCTTCGGATATCTGCTCTGGTCGTTCGGTATTCTGGTTCCGGTCTTTGCACTTGATATGCTGTTATTCTTTTTATAGGGGGTGAGTGACGATGAGCAACAATCAGGAACATACCAATACAGATAATATGGAAAATCAGACGCAGCAGGCGCTTGAAAAGGACAGCGCCCAGTATGCGAATGAAGTAACGGGTGCGGAAAATGCAGCCGAAAAGGATTCAGCAGGGAAGAAGCCGGGCAGCACGGTGCCTGGAAGAGATGAAAAACGAATCCGTGAACTGGCGGAGAGTATTTACGATCTGGATGCGGAGGTTTATGCACAGTTAGGTTCTTCTCTGGGACGTGTTTTCAATCGTGACCGGAAGCGCTGCGTGGATGAGCTGACTCATCTGATGCTGACACGCCCGCAGGGTAACCTGGTTCGAAGTGAGATTGCCCTGATCGGAAACATGGCGCGTACCATCGAGAATAAGGAAGAGCGGAAGCTCGTCATGACCGAGTACAACCGGATTCTGACCGAAGTCATGAGTCTGCCGACCAGTTTCGCGAGCGGCGACGTTATCAACGCAGAGCTGGCGAAGCTGAATACATTTAACCTGAAAAACCGTTTCTCCGAAAATGACCACCTGATCGTATGTATCAGCTGGACCTACGGAAGCGGCGGTGTAAATATCGGATTTAAGCTGGCAGATAAGCTGAAAATCAATTTCTACGACGCGGAGATCTTTGAAGCGGTTCTGAAACGTCTCGAGGCTCAGAAGGATTCTATACAGGATTCTGTCAGCTACGGAATCAAGCCGGGAATCAAGAAAGAGCCGGCGCACGATCAGGATGCCAATGTAAACCCGAGTGAGGCATTCATCCCGGAGCGCCATCTGACCCTGCGCCAGCGCATGCGTGAGTTCAGCCGTTTCCACGGACTGCCGAAGCGGGATGCGGTCTTCTTCAACGAGAGCGACCTTCTGGTTGACATGGCGAAGAAGGAAGATTTTGTTATTCTGGGACGATGCGGAGATGCCATCATGGCAAACAACAATATCCCGCATATCAGTATCTACATCACGGCGCCGTTTGAGCAGCGTATCAAACGTGCGATGGAGATTGACAGTTCCCTGACGGTCAAGCAGGCACGCCATATGTTAAAGCATCTGGATCATGTCCACAGCCAGTACTATCATTATTATACAAACCGAAACTGGGGACATTCCAACAACTATGATCTCTGTATCAACAGTGCCAGCTACGGTATCGATGGAACCGTGGATTTCATCTATCGGATGATCATGGCGCGGGAAGAGGATAAATAAGAGAACGGCTGAAGATGATGGGAGTCAGCGAAAGACAACAGACGCTGCTCCCAGATTCTTCGGTCGTTTTTTTACATTTATAGTTTACTGCCAATAGAATGTATAACTAAAAAGATTCAGAATTTTTGCGGCGGAATACTTGCAAATTTGAGGGAAAGCCAGTATACTAGGTACCATATCACAGGGAAGTCCTTCGAAAGCGGGAGATTGGAAGAGGCATCCTTCTCGAAAGGAGAAATAAATTATGGAAGAAAGAATTATGCGCCGCGTAGCGGATTCAGCTGTTATCCAGACACAGCTTGTATTAAATAGTCACTTAAATGGTGCTGGTCGTTTGTTTGGCGGTCAGCTGATGGAATGGATCGACGTTGTAGCGACCGTTGTAGCGCGCCGCCACGCGCACTGCAATCCGACAACTGCATCGGTTGATAACCTGCAGTTCAAAGAGGCAGTCCACCTGAACAATACCCTGATTATCGAGGGTAAGCTGACTTACGTTGGAAGAACCTCCATGGAAGTGCGTGTCGATACATTCGTAGAGTCTTTAAGCGGTGCGCGTAAACTGGTTAATACCGCTTATGTGGTTATGGTAGCGCTGGATGAAAACGAGCATCCGATGGAAGTTCCGGGACTGCTTGTCGAGACCGATGAGGAGAAGGCAGAGTGGGAAGCTGGCGTGAAGAGAAACGACTTGCGGAAACACCGCCGTGCGGAGAACTACTAATCGGCAGTGTTTTTGTTTGGGAAAGGGAATTTGCATAAACCGGAAACAGATGTAATAAGATGTAAAAAACGTTCTCAGGGGAACTCCCATGAAGGAATATATCGAGGAACGGGCGGTTGCGATCGCTAATTACATCATAGACTACAATGCGACAGTGCGGCAGGCGGCCCGGAAATTTGGGATCAGTAAATCTACCGTGCATAAAGATGTGGCCGAGCGCCTTTCCCATATCAATCCGCCGCTTGCATCCCGGGCGCGTGTAGTACTGGACATCAACAAAGCGGAACGCCATATCCGGGGCGGGATGGCGACGAAAGAAAAATATGAGCATGAGCACCAGCTGCGCGCGTGCAGCCGGGACGAGAAATAGAAAAGCTGGTAAAATTGGAGCTGAAAGCAGAAAAAGGGGCATTCCGCCTGGACGGGCGGAGTGCCATTTTTTCTGCTTCATTGCAAACTATTTCAAAATATGCTATAGTAGCTTCGATTCATGAAGCTATATGTCAGCCAGATTCAGGCATATGGCAGCGTAGGGGGAACGGGAAAATTCTGAATTGAAAGATAAAAAACAAAGAGGAAGAATGGATAGATGGAACCAAGACAGGCAATCCTGGTAGTCAGCTTCGGGACAAGCTACAATGACAGCCGGGAAAAGGCGATCGGAGCGGTTGAGCGTGCAGTGGCGGAGGCATTTCCGACCTATGAGGTGCGCCGGGCATTTACCAGCCAGAGGATCATTGATAAATTGAAAAAGCGGGATCAACGGTCGATCGACAATTTGAAGGAGGCACTTGACCGGGCAGCAGCCGATGGGATTAAAAGTCTGATTGTGCAGCCGACCCATCTGATGGATGGATTTGAATACATGGATGTAAAAGCGGAAGTGGAAGCGAATCAGGGGCGTTTTGAACGGCTGGCGCTGGGAGCACCGCTTCTTGCCAGTGAAGCGGATCTGGATGCGGTGATCCGGGCGATGGCAGGAGAACTGGGCGGATATGATGATGGAAAAACGGCACTCTGCCTGATGGGGCATGGGACGGACGCGGCTTCCAATCAGGTGTATCAGAAGATGCAGGATAGGATGATCGCGGGCGGCTATGCAAATTATTACATCGGAACCGTGGAGGCGCAGCCGGATTTACAGGCGGTGATCGAGAAATTGGGCGAGCAGAAACACTATCAGAGGGCAGTGCTGCAGCCGCTCATGGTGGTTGCAGGCGACCATGCGAATCAGGATATGGCAGGTGAAGAGGAGGATTCCTGGAAGAGCCGCCTGGAACGCGCCGGATACCAGGTGGAATGCCGCATCCGGGGACTGGGAGAGGTTGAGGCGATCCGGAAGCTGTATGTGGCGCACGTGAGAGAGGCAGAGTGGGAAAAATGAAGAAAATAGGATGGATAACGGGAAAGAAAAGGTTACTGTACACGGGTAGGCACTTTTGGAACCGAAAGTGCCGTAAGAAAACGTGGTGGCAGCAGGAATTTGCCGTATTTAAATGCGAAGCCACGGCAAATTCCGTTACTGGGCACGTATGCGTGAACAGTAACAAGAAAATGGCACTTAGGATGGCAGGACTGTCGCTTATGGGGGTGCTGCTCTTGAGTGGCTGTGGAAATATGGGAAAGAGTGCGGTGGCGGCAGCGTCGTCTACATCCGCCAGTGAGATATCCAATGAGGCGGGTAAAGGTACGAAAGTGTCCCAGCCGGCAGAAAACGTGGATGCACAGGTGGCGGAGGCATCACTTCCACAGCCGGGTGAGGCGATCAGTGCGTCCCTGGCCTGGAAATCGCGGATGGAGCTTGCCTATGCGACCCAGTTTGCGGTCGATACCTATGAGGATGCGGACGGGATGCAGTACGAAGCAGTTTCGGTTGCGGATGGAAGCCGTTTTCTTCTGATTCCAGAGGGCGGAAAGGTGCCGGAAGATCTTCCGGATTCGATCCAGGTGCTTAAGCGCCCGGTCAAACAGATTTATCTGGTAGCGACCGCGACCATGGATATGTTCCGGATGCTGGGAGCGCTCCCGGATATCCGGTTTTCGGGAACCGATGCGTCGGGCTGGTACATCCCGGAGGCAAAGGAGGCGATGGAGAATGGGTCAATTCTCTACGCAGGCAAGTACAGCGAACCGGATTATGAGCGGATTGTCTCGGAGGGCTGCGGTCTGGCAATAGAAAATACGATGATTCTCCATTCGCCGGAGGTAAAAGAAAAGCTGGAAAGTTTCGGAATCCCGGTGCTTGTGGATCATTCCAGCTACGAAGCACATCCGCTGGGGCGGACGGAATGGATCCGCCTGTATGGAGTGCTGACCGGTAAAGAAAAAGAGGCGGAAGCGGCATTTGCAAAGCAGGAAGCGGCTTTGCAGCGAGTTACAGAAGAAGGTTCGGATGCGGAGAACGCAGGCGGGAGCGTAAAAACAGAACAGACGGCACAGGCGGAAAAGCCGTCGGCGGCATTTTTCTATATTACGAACCAGGGCAGCGTGAACGTGCGCCGTTCCTCTGATTATATACCGAAAATGATAGAATTAGCGGGCGGCAGATACATATTCGGGCATATGGGGGATGACGGAAAGCGGTCTTCGACCGTCAATATGCAGATGGAAGAATTTTATGCAGCCGCGAAAGAATCCGATTATCTGATTTATAACAGTACAATCGACGGGGAGATTCACTCAATTTCGGAGCTTTTGGCAAAAGCGCCGGTTCTCAAGGATTTCAAGGCGGTACAGGCGGGAAATGTCTGGTGTACGACGAAGAATCTCTATCAGGAATCCATGTCAGTTGGAGCGATGCTGGAAGATATCCATGCGATTTTCAGCGGAAGCCAGGAAGATGGGACATATCTGTATAAATTGCAGTCGTGAGGAAGGAAAGTGTAATAAAGATAGATAGGAGAAACGATGCGTTCAGTATCAGAAGCAAACAGACAAAAACAGGAAAAAAAACAAAGAAACCTGGCGCAGTCAGGCAGACAGGTGCGGATCGCAGGTGCATTTCTGCTTCTGATTATGCTTCTGCTCCTGTCGCTTATCTGGAGTGCCTGTTCAGGCAGTGTATCGGTTCCGATCATGGAATTTTTACAGGAACTGCGGGAGCCTAAGCTGCGTGGAATGGCGTGGACGATCATCTGGGAGATCCGTCTGCCGCGCGCGCTGGCGGCGCTGATCCTTGGCGGGGCGCTGGCACTGTCAGGGTATCTGTTACAGACCTTTTTCCACAATCCGATCGCGGGTCCCTTTGTGCTGGGAATTTCTTCTGGTTCAAAGCTTTTGGTAGCACTTGTGATGGTCGGATTTCTGGAATGGAATATTACGATCAATTCGGGGATGCTGGTGGCAGCGGCATTTGCCGGAGCGCTTCTCTCTATGCTGTTTGTGCTCCTGGTCGCGCGGAAGATGGAACAGATGGCGATGCTGATCGTCGGGGGCGTGATGATCGGCTATATTTGCTCAGCAATCACGGATTTTGTTGTGACCTTCGCCAGCGATGCGGATATTGTCAACTTGCATAACTGGTCGCGCGGAAGTTTTTCTGGTATGACCTGGGAAAATGTGGCAGTCATGGCGGGCGTGACCTTTGTCTCAGCGGCAGCGGTGTTTCTGTTATCCAAACCGATCGGCGCATACCAGATGGGGGAGACGTATGCGAGAAGCATGGGAGTCAATGTCGCACATCTGCGTTTCTTTATGGTGATTTTGTCCAGCATCTTATCTGGCTGCGTAGCGGCATTTGCCGGTCCGGTTTCCTTTGTTGGAATCGCGGTTCCGCATCTGATCCGCTGGCTGTTTGCCGATACAAGACCGCTGGTGCTGATTCCGGGCTGTTTCCTGGGCGGAAGCGTGTTCTGCCTGTTCAGCGACTGGCTGGCGCGGACGGTCTTTGCCCCGACGGAATTGAGCATCAGCACGGTAACAGCTGTCTTCGGTGCGCCGGTCGTGATTTTTGTGATGATGCGGAAACATCGAAAGAGCACCTGAAGCATAGAGCAGCAGAGGAGAAAATACCATGAATCCAGAAACTGAGGAGAAGATCTACTTTTATACAGAGAACTTACAGGTTGGATACGGTGGAAAACAGATCTTAAATCCAGTCCGGATCGGGATAAAGAAGGGTGAGATCCTGACTTTAGTCGGACCGAATGGAGCCGGAAAATCGACCATTTTAAAGAGTGTCGCCGCGCAGCTTCCCCCTCTGGGAGGCGCGGTTTACCTGGACGGCGCGGACCTTCTGGGAATGAAGGGAACGGAGCGCGCACGGCGGATGGCGGTCATGTTTACGGAAAAGGTCCATGCAGAGTGGATGACCTGCCGGGATGTTGTGGCAGCCGGGCGTTATCCGTACACGGGGCGGTTTGGTGTCCTCTCGGAGGAGGACTGGAAGGCAGTTGATGAGGCGATGGAGGCAGTGCAGGTATCAGAGCTTCGGGAGCGGGACTTCCAGACGCTCAGCGACGGTCAGCGGCAGCGGGTGATGCTGGCGCGGGCGCTCTGTCAGGAGCCGGAACTGCTGCTTCTCGATGAGCCGACTTCCTATCTGGATATCCGTTATAAGCTTGAATTTATGTCGGTCTTGCAGGAGCTGGCGCGCCGCAAGAAGGTGGCAGTCATTTTATCCATTCATGAACTTGATCTGGCGGAGCGCGTCTCCGACTGGGTGCTGTGCGTCAGCCCGGGGCAGGAAAGCCGGTTTGGACGCCCGGAAGAGATGCTGACTCCGGAACATCTTTCCGAGCTTTTCCAGATCGAGGAAGGGCGCTTCCGTCAGACAGGCGGCAGTATGGAGCTTCCGCGTCCGGAGGGGGCGCCAGAGGTATTTGTGCTGGCAGGAGGAGGAAGCGGGCGCGCTGTCTTCTGGCAGCTTCAGAGAGCTGGAACTACGTTTGCGGCAGGGATCGTATCGGAAGCCGACTTAGATTATCCGGCGGCTTGTACATTGGCGTCCAGATTGATTGCAGTCCCCGCATTTGAAGAAATATCAGAGGAAAAGGAACAAGAAGCCAGAGAATGTCTGGATGCGTGCCAGTGCGTGATTGCGTGCCGCAGGCAGTATGGGGGCTGGGCGGCGGCGAACGACCGGCTGCTGGCGTATGCCAGGGAAAAAGGAAAAAAGATAGAATATCACAACCTTCCGCTTCATAAAATGCAGTAAATCAAAGCATTTTGCCGCGTGGCTGCGTGCAGGGGAGCGGGAGGTTTTTTATTTGATGAAAAGTAAGAAAAGCAGGAAAAAATGGCTTCTAAGCCTTATGGCTGTGATGGGAATCTTTCTGGCGGGGGTCTATGCGGTTGCATGCGGCGGTGAAAAACAGGCAGAAAAATTGCGGGATCTGGAATTTGCCGTCATAGGTCCCGATGAGACGCCGCAGGAGCTGGCGCAGATCATAGAAGAAAAGAAGAACGATTCCTTCCGCCTGACTTACACAAGCGGAAATGACCTCTACATAGCTGCCGGGTACGGCAAGCAGGAGACCGGCGGCTACAGCATTACGGTTCCGGAGTTGTACCTGACGGACAATTCGATCGTCGTCAAGACCGAGTTAAAAGGACCGGAGAGAAGCGAGCCGACCGGGGAAGAGCCGTCGTATCCGTATATTGTGCTGCGGACGGAACTGCTGGAGGAACCAGTGGTATTCCAGTAGTTTCCTATGAAACAAAAAAACAGGAACCGGCGAGAGTATCATCCGGTTCCTGTCTTTATGCAGTTTCTGCAGAACGATTTCCGCAGGATTTCCTATATGAGTATAAGACTGGTTTCCTGATTACAGGGAAAGAGCCTCTTTTACCTTGGAAATGATGTGAAGTCCGATGTCTCTGGAAGCATCTACGGACTGAGCGCCGATGTGCGGGGAAACGATGAAGTTGTCGCACTCGAACAGCGGGCTTGCGAATGTATCATCACCTGTCAGACCGCTGCCAGCCAGCTCGTTCTCCATAACGTCTGCTGCGTAGCCGCCGATCTTGCCAGCTTTCAGAGCCTCGTACATATCTTTCTCGTTTACGATACCACCACGGCTCATGTTCAGAACAACTGCATCATCCTTCATCTCAGCGATGGACTTAGCGTTGAACAGATCCTTTGTCTCTGGTGTCAGCGGTACGTGGATAGATACGAAATCAGCTACCTTTAACATCTCGTCTACGGACATGCCAGTTGCATGCTCTTTCTCGAAATCTTCCGGTTTCAGGAATGGATCGTAAGCAACGACAGTCATACCAAATGCACGACCAAGTTCGCCGACTCTCTTACCGATACGACCGAAGCCCATAACACCCAGAGTCTTGCCGCGAAGCTCACGACCTTCGAATTTATATTTGTTCCACTCGTGTTTTACTTTTACATCGTAGTTAGCTGTGAAAGTACCACGGGAGATATCTAACATCTTGGAAATGGTCAGCTCTGCAACTGCGTTAGCGTTTAAGCCCGGTGCGTTGAAGATCTGGATTCCTTTGGATTTTGCATAGTCCATATCAATGTGGTTCAGACCAACGGAGCAAACGCCGATAACCTTCAGGTTCTTAGCAGCGTCGATGATCTCCTGATCGATCTTCGGATCTACACGCATGATCAGAACGTCTACGTCACCGATTTCAGCTAATAACTGATCCTTGGTGGACGGCAGATTCTCTGCAGTTTTAACTTCCATGTATTTGCTGAGTTCTTCAGCAATACCAGCGTATACTTTGTCAATGATAAGACACTTCATAGTTTAATTTCCTCCGCTCTTATTTTGTAAAATGTACCTATATGCAAGTATACCTAAAATCTGCTGTCCAGTCAAGTCATTTTGCCGTACCAAACAGAAACTCGTATTCGATTTTTTGTATAACACTTATAAGTAAATGCTGGATGAAAAGGGGTTTTTGTAGAAAATGCCGCGGGAGCGATTTATAAATTGTATTTTGAGATAGGGCAGACTATAATAAAGGTACGATGCAGTTCAAAGTCCGGTTCCGGACGGCATTCGATGATTCTGCCCGCAAAGAGGGCATCTGTGATTCACAGAAATATCCGGGTATTTATGAAATTTCATAATGCATTTTTTGTTTCAGGGGAAACTGCGTCCTATGAAACAAAAAAGCAGTCATATGATTTCGTGGTGCTGAATATAAGTATCATATCGGCATTTAGAAAACATGGCATCTTATATCTTGAATGATATTTGTGTGTGATGTGGTATTTTATGCCGATTTAAACTCAGCACAGAAAATTTCAGGTTACTGTTCATTTAATGCGAAGCCACGGCAAATTTCGTTACGGGGCACGTATGCGTGAACAATAACAATTTTAGAAAGGATGGAGAAGGTTGAGAGAGGAGTACGGAAATTTAGAACGTGCTTACGAAAGAATGCGGTTCGGCTGGCAGGAGACATTTGCCGGGGAATGGCAGAAAGGGAGAATGTATGGGGAAAAGAGAAGACAGAAGATATGGCTGGAGGCTGGCAGTGCTGACATTTGTGCTGCTGTGCCTGCAGGGCACCGGCGGACAGGCTTACGCACAGGAAGATAAGGCGGGAGAACGGCGGATCCGTTATTCTTCTTCCTATTTGAAAGAGGCTGAGATACCAGAAGCGCCGGAAGAATATCTGGAAGAGGGGGAAATAACCTATCGGCTTGTGGGGACAGAGATAGAGGCGGTGCCGGTGCGCGGCAGAACGCGGGAGGTTTCGGGGGAGATGGTCTATCCGTCCGTGACGCGGGAACAGGAGATCCCGGCGAGAGCGCCGATGGAGGTGGAGGATCGGGAGAGCCAGAAGACGGTATCGGTTATGCTGGATCTGAAAAGAACCTCTTATGAGAACGAACACTGGCAGGATGGATTTGAGATTTCGGTCGTATTTCACGAATACGGGGCGGATACATACCAGCTGGGTGGGGCTGTCGTGATGCATGATGAGAAAGTGCCGCCATTGGAGGCGTGCAGAGAAGAACTGCTTGCAAGTGTGGGGCTATCGGAGGATGATGTGCAGATTGAGTCCGCAAGCTGGGAGGGAGATGCCTATCAGGATGAGGCTGGCATCTGGTGCCGCAATGCGGCGGTACAGGCAAAACGCCGCGTATGGGACTGCCGGGCAGTGTACGGGGGAACGGTCAGACTTCCGGCATATGAGCGTTACCGGAGGCGGATGGAGTATGAAAAAGCGGAACTGGATGTGGAAGAGATGACAGAAATAGAAGCGGATCCAGGAACTCTGGTGGAAACAGAGACTGCGCCGGTGGAAAACCTCCCGCTTCCGTTCTGGAGACGGTGGATTCACTACGGACTGACGATCAGTGTAAGTCTGTTGCTGCTTTTACTGGCATGGCTTGGATTTCGGCAGCTGCGGCGGATGGCGCGTGAAAAAAACGAACGGTAGGTTATGTGGGCGCAGTTGATAAAAGGAAAAAAGTGCCGTATACTAGAAAACTGGTAAGCTGGCGGTTATGGTTCGTGTAAAAAAATTTTGAAATCAGAGGCACGGCGTGAGGATATGCCAGCAGCCAGAATCGGGGATCAGACCAGAAAGAAGAGGGAAAACGGCGTGACAAGAGATGTTGTATTTAAAATGGAACGTCCGGGACTGGTAGAAGTCGGACAGACAGTAGAGGTGACGGAGTCGGTGACGCCGTTTAATGTCAATTATATGATTGAACCGGCGGTGGCGATGTCGGGGCTTTTTAAGCTGAATGACCGGATTCCCGCCGATCACGGCGTGGTAAAGGCGATCGAGGAAAATGACCGCGGTTACTATGTGACGGTTACGTTTGAGTATGAATAAAAGGACAGAAAGGGAAAAAGATGGCAGGAAAAATACCGAACGATCCGATTATGTGCCTGAGTTTTGTGAACACACAGCTCAGAGATTTTTACCCGGATTTAGATGAATTATGCAGTGCGTTTGATACAGAACGGTCGGAGCTTGAGAAGAAGCTGCAGGCGGTGGGATATACCTATGACAGAGAAAAGAACCAGTTCCGCTAGGGCACGGTCAGGCTTTACGCTGGCAGAGCTGCTGATCGTGACCGGGATTGTGGCGATTCTCGTTGCAGTTTCGATCCCGATCATGTCCGGACAGGTACAGAAAGCGAAGGAAGTGCGGGCGAAAGCCGAGGCGAGGATTCTATGCATGGCGCTCTGGATGTATCTACATGATTTGGATGAACAGGACATTCATCCGGAAAGCTGGGAGCTGATGATGGATCTGGGTGGTTCTTTCCGGGATCTGGGAGAAAATCCGCTGGAAAACTATCTGGATGGAGAGATTTCTGAGGATGTGTCTATCTACAGCGTGTATTACAGCGATACACTGGAAAGCTATGAGGGAATCTTGTGCGAGATAGGTGGAATCGAGGTGGAAGCGCTGATCAGCGGAAAGACGGAGATTGTGAATCCATAAAAAATAGAGAGGCAGGTTACTGTTCACAGGTAGGCACTTTGGGAACCGAAAGTGCCGTAAGAAAACGTGGTGGCAGCAGGAATTTGCCGTATTTAAATGCGAAGCCACGGCAAATTCCGATACTGGGCACGTATGCGTGAACAGTAACAGAGGCAGGATGTCTTACAAGGAAAGTCTTGTAAAACCCTGCTTCTTTCTATATAATGAGACAGTAAAGCAGTCTGTCTGGAAATGAAAATAGCAGGATAAAAACCAGACGGTTTCGGACAGATACAAGAGAAAAGAGAGGTATCAGTATGTTTCGCGCGATAAAGATAGTAGGAACGATCGTCAGCTTCCTTGTTGGTTCCATCGGCACATTGCACCGTATGGATAAACAGGGACAGGTAGATCCGGTCGCAGTGGAGGAAGAAAGCACCCAGATGGTGCGTAATATTTTTGAAAAACTGCTCAAAATGGCAGGTGTGACGGTAGAGGTGCGCGGATATGAAAATATTCCGCAGGATCGCCCGGTGCTCTATGTGGGAAACCACCGGAGCTATTTTGATATCCTGGTTGGCTATACGACGGTTCCGGGACTGATGGGATTTGTGGCAAAGAAAGAGATGGAGAAGATTCCGCTCTTGTCAAAATGGATGCTCAATGTCAACTGTCTGTTTTTAGATCGGAATAATATAAAAGAAGGTTTAAAAACGATTCTGGCGGGGATCGAGAAGGTGCGCCGCGGCGTTTCTGTCTGGATTTTTCCGGAGGGAACCCGCAATAAAAATGAACAGCTTTCAGATCTGCTTCCATTTAAAGAGGGAAGCTTGAAGATTGCAGAGAAAGCTGGCTGTCCGGTTGTTCCAGTGGCGATCAAGGGAACAGCGGAGGTCTTTGAGAAGCATATTCCGCTTATTTGTCCAAGCCATGTCGTGATTGAGTTCGGCGAGCCGTTTATCGTGAAAGAGCTGGATCCGGAGAACCGGAAGTTTGTCGGCGCATATACGAGAGAAAAGATCGCAGGGATGCTTTCAGAGATGGAAAAGGAGAACAGCTAAGAGATGGATTTGCTGGAGATAAGAGGGCGTCTGGACCAGATTGACACCCAGATAGAAAAGTTATTTGAGGAGAGAATGCGCCTTTGCAGCGAGGTGGCAGAGTATAAGATCGCGACCGGAAAGGCGGTTTACGACGCCGAGCGTGAGAAACAGAAGATCGAGTCAGTTCAGGCGATGGCGGAGAGCGAGTTCAACAAGCAGGCGGTTGCCGAACTGTTTTTGCAGATGATGACGCTGAGCCGCCGGTATCAGTATCAGACCATTGCAGGGCGCGTCGGCGGTCCGGATCTGGGCTTCCATAAGGTGGAGAAGCTTGAAACAGCCGGAAAACGCGTGGTGTTCCAGGGATTAGAGGGTGCTTACGGTCATGCGGCGGCGCTGCAGTTCTTTGGAAAAGACGCGGATATCCATCATGTACGCCGGTTTGAGGATATGATGGTGGAGATTCAGGAGGGAAAAGCTGATTTTGCGGTGCTTCCGATTGAAAATTCTTCCGCCGGTGCCGTGACGGACAACTATGATCTGCTTTTAAAATACGACAATGTGATCGTGGCGGAAACATTTCTGCCGGTACATCACTACCTGCTTGGCACACCGGACGCGGAACTTTCCGATGTGAAGCGTGTTTTTGCCCATCCGCAGGCGTTGATGCAGAGCAGCGACTTCTTAAACCAGCACGACTGGCAGCAGCTCAGCATGGAAAATAATGCTGTGGCGGCACAGAAGGTACGCGATGAGAAAGATCCGTCACAGGCGGCAGTCGCAGGTGAGGTGGCAGGTGAGATTTACGGACTCAAAAAGCTGGCAGGTCCGATCAACAACTGTCCGGACAATACGACCCGTTTCCTGATTTTGGCGAAGGATCGCGTCTATCAGGCGGGTGCAGAGAAAATCAGCCTCTGTTTCGAGCTGCCGCACCGCAGCGGTACGCTGTACAGTATGCTCGGCAATTTTATTTTCAATGACGTCAATATGCGTATGATCGAGTCCCGTCCGATCCCGGAGGAGAGTTGGCAGTACCGCTTCTTCGTGGACATCGAGGGAAACCTGGAGGATGCCGGTGTGCAGAATGCACTGTACGGAATCATGCGCGAAGCGAAAAATGTAAAAATATTAGGAAATTACTAGACTCTTTAGCTTAGGACAAGACAGAATGGGTTGCTGTCCACGGGCAGGCATTTTTGAGACTGAAAGTACTGTAAAAAAATGTGATGGTAACCGGAAAGGCAGAATAATGGAAGAAAAAAGAAAAAATACGATGATTTTATACCGCAACCTGCGGTATCAGCAGTTATTTGACGATATGTGCAGCCTCTTAAAACCAGAGGAAGGCGAGGCACGCCCGGATGCATATGCATGCGCGAGTCAGCTCATCGATCTGGCAGTGACCTATGGATTCCGCGGAAACCTGTGGCATTGTTTCCTGGCGTTCTGCATGGCAAACAATGAAAATGCCTACAGCACATCCTGCGAGATCATCGGACCGGTCGGCGGCAGTTTGAGCGAGCTTGCACGCCACGATTTTGCACAGGTCAGAGAGCTTTTTTCCCTGGATATTGCCCGTCTGGACGAGACTGAGAACGGCATCTGGTCGGAGATGAAGCATTACGAAAATGCGCTGGAAAACAGCAAGGCGTTCAACCACCGCATCCGCGACCGGATCGTTGAATTATCGGTTTCCCTGGAGCATGCGGAGAGTGATCAGGAATTTCAGGATATCGTGACCGAATTTTATAAAGAATTTGGTGTTGGCAAGTTTGGCCTTAACAAAGCATTCCATATTATCATGGATGAGGAGGCAAAACAGGTTGATATCGAGCCGATCACGCGCGTAGAACATATCAAGCTTAACGATCTGGTCGGCTATGAGCTGCAGAAAGCCAAGCTGATTGAGAATACCGAGGCATTTATCGAGGGGCGCGCGGCAAACAACTGCCTGCTTTTCGGTGACAGCGGTACCGGTAAATCATCCAGTATCAAGGCGATCTTAAATCAGTATTATGACCGCGGACTCCGCATGATCGAGGTGTACAAGCACCAGTTCCGCGGACTGTCAGATGTCCTGGAGCAGATCAAAGACCGCAACTACAAATTTATCATTTATATGGACGATCTTTCCTTTGAGGAATATGAGCTGGAATATAAATATCTGAAAGCAATCATTGAAGGTGGTCTCGGCATTAAGCCGCAGAATGTCCTGATCTATGCGACATCGAACCGCCGCCACTTAATCCGCGAAAAATTTAGTGATAAGCGCGAGCTGGACGACGATCTGCACTCCAACGATACGGTGCAGGAAAAACTGTCTCTGGTTGCGCGTTTTGGCGTCACGATCTACTACGGCTCACCGGACAAGAAAGAGTTCCAGAACATCGTCCGCGTACTGGCAGACAAATACCACATCCATATGCCGGAGGCAGATCTGCTTCTGGAAGCCAACAAGTGGGAGTTAAGCCACGGCGGACTGTCCGGACGTACTGCCACCCAGTTTATTGCAAATTTACGCAGCAAGCTGAAAGGAGAGATCAAGTAATATGACCGTTAAAACCTTTGCCGCTATTGATGTGGGTTCCTTCGAACTGGAGCTGGGAATTTTCGAGATTTCTGCTTCCGCCGGAATCCGCGAGATCGATCATGTGCGCCATGCGCTGGCGCTTGGCAAAGACACGTACAATGACGGACGTTTGAGCCACGAGATCGTGGAGGAAATGTGCGAGGTCCTGAATAAGTTCCGGGAAGTGATGAAAACATACCGGGTATCGGATTACCGGGCATTTGCGAGCAGCGCGCTTCGGGAGGCGCGGAACAGCCAGATGGTACTGGACCGGATTCTGGTGCGTACCGGACTCCGGGTCCGCACGATGAACAACTCGGAGCTTCGTTTTAAGAGTTATAAAGCCGTTGCAGCCAGGGAGGAAGAATTCCAGCACACCGTGAAAAACGGTGCGGCGCTGATGGATGTCGGATTCGGAAGCACCCAGATCTCCCTCTTTGATGAGGAGGTACTGGTATCAACGCAGAACCTTCTGCTCGGCGTGCTGCGCTTAAGTGAAATGTCAGCACACTGGCGCGTCGATTACCGGAAGATCCCGGCGATCATCGATGAGCTGGTAGAAAATGAATTATACACATTTCGGAAGATATTTTTAAAAGAGCATCAGATCGAGACACTGATTGCAACCGGCGAGACAATGAACTATATGATCAGCCGCGGCATGCATGAAAAAGGCGGGGCGCGGTTCACGGCAAAGGAATTTGGCGTGTTCTGCGAGAAGCTGATTGGGATGTCCTCGGAGGAGATTCAGGAGCGCTATGAGCTGCCGCAGGATTACGCAGAAGTGCTGATTCCAAGTGCGATTCTCTACCGGAAGGTATTAGACATGACGGGTGCTTCCTATATCTGGGCACCGGGGACGACACTCTGCGATGGTATCGCGGCAGAGTATGCACAGGAAAACCGTCTGGTCCGCTTCCATCATGATTTTGAGGCAGATATCCTCTCAACGGCGCGCCAGATGGCGAAGCGCTACCGCTGCCACGGCGCACATGTGCGCGAGGTAGAGCGGTCGGCGGAGATGATTTTTGATGCAACGAAAAAATACCATGGTCTGGGAGCGCGGGAACGGCTGCTTTTAAAGATCGCAGCGACCCTGCATGACTGCGGCAAGTTTGTCAGCATCACGCGCGGTTCGGAAAGCTCGTACCAGATCATCATGGATACGGAGATTATCGGAATTTCCCATCTGGAGCGCGAGGTTGTAGCCAATATTGTGCGCTACAACATTCAGGAATATGCCTACGATGAGGTCATCCTGGAGTCGGATCTGTCCCAGTATGCGGGGCTTGGAACCTCCCGGAGAGAGCTGACGATCCTGATTGCGAAGCTGACGGCAATTTTGCGTCTGGCCAATTCGATGGACCGCAGCCACCGCCAGAAGCTGAGCGACAGCCGCATCGCTGTGCGGAACGGCAGTCTGGTGATTACGACGGACTGTCCGGAGAGTATCGTGCTGGAGCAGTATTCATTTGACCAGAAGGCAGATTTCTTTGAGGAAGTCTTTGGAATACGGCCTGTACTCAGGCAGAAAAGAGGGGTATAAGGATGTCGGATGCAGTGTTGAAATACGGAGAACCTGAAAATTATGTAAACCGTGAACTGAGCTGGCTGGAATTTAACTACCGGATTCTGGGTGAGGCGCGTGACAAGACGACCCCGCTGTTTGAACGTCTGAAATTTTTAAGTATCACGGCGTCGAACCTGGATGAGTTTTTCATGGTCCGCGTGGCATCCCTCAAGGACATGGTTCACGCCAATTATACGAAGCGGGATATTGCGGGTATGACGGCACAGGAACAGCTGGATGCGATCGATGGAAAAACGCATGAGCTGGTCGAGAATCAGTACCGGATCTATAACCGGATGCTTCTGCCGCTCTTAAAACAGCACGGTCTGCGTGTGGTCACTGAGCATGAGAAGCTGACGAAGGAAGAAGCGGTGTACGTTGATCGGTATTTTGAGGAATCGGTCTACCCGGTCCTCACGCCGATGGCGGTTGATTCCTCCCGCCCGTTCCCGCTTATTCACAATAAATCGTTAAATATCGCCGCGCTGGTCCGCAAGAAAAAAGGAGACGGTGAGCTGGAATTTGCGATGGTCTGCGTGCCGGGCGGGCTTCCACGCGTGGTGGAGCTGCCGTGCCAGGAGGGCAAATCTATCATTTATCTGGAAGAAGTCATCGAGCGGAACATCGACAAATTGTTCTTAAATTATGATATTATCAGCTGCCATCCGTTCCGTGTCATGCGAAATGCCGATCTGAGCATCGACGAGGATGAGGCGGAGGATTTGCTCAAGGAGATCGAGCAGAAGCTCAAGAAACGCCAGTGGGGCGAGGTCATCCGCCTGGATATCGAGAAAAAGGCGGACAAGCGCCTCTTAGACATCCTCAAACAGGAGCTGCACGTTGGCGGGCACGCGATCTATGAGATTGACGGACCGCTTGATCTGACCGTCCTCATGAAGGTGTTCGGTCTGCCGGGCTTTGATGAATTTAAGACACCGCCGTACACGCCGCAGCCGGTTCCGGCGCTGATGAATGAGGATGATATTTTTGCCAATATCCGCAAAGGCGATATATTGCTGACCCACCCGTTTGAGACCTTTGAGCCGGTCGTCAATTTTATCAAGAAAGCTGCCCGCGACCCGGAGGTGCTGGCGATCAAGCAGACCCTCTATCGTGTCAGCGGCAACTCCCCGATTATCGCGGCGCTCGCCGAAGCGGCGGACAATGGAAAACAGGTGTCGGTTCTGGTTGAGCTGAAAGCCCGTTTTGACGAGGAAAACAATATTCTCTGGGCGAAGATGCTGGAAAAAGCCGGCTGCCACGTTATCTACGGTCTGCTGGGGCTGAAAACACACAGTAAGATCACGCTGGTGGTGCGCCGCGAGGAAGAGGGCATCCGCCGCTACGTCCATCTGGGAACTGGAAATTACAACGATTCGACGGCAAAACTCTACACCGACTGCGGTCTTTTAACCTGTGATCCGCTGATCGGTGAGGATGCGACTGCAGTCTTTAACATGCTGTCGGGTTATTCGGAGCCGCTTGGCTGGAACAAGCTGTCGCTGGCGCCGCTGTGGCTGCGCGGACGTTTTCTGCGCCTGATCCAGCGGGAAACGCGCAACGCCCGCGAAGGTATTCCGGCGCGGATCGTGGCAAAGATGAACTCCCTGTGCGACCGTGAGATCATTGCGAGTCTTTACGAGGCGTCCAATGCGGGGGTAAAAATACAACTCATCGTCCGTGGCATCTGCTGTCTGCGCGCCGGGATTCCGGGATTAAGCGAGAATATAACGGTCTGCTCGATCGTTGGAAATTTCCTTGAGCACAGCCGTATTTTCTACTTCGAGAACGACGGTGAACCGCAGATTTTCATGGGAAGTGCCGACTGGATGCCGCGAAACCTCGACCGTCGTGTGGAGATTCTCTTCCCGGTTGAGGATGAGAAGCTGAAAGCACGCATCTGTCACATCTTAGAGGTACAGCTTGCCGACAATGTCAAGGCGCAGTACCTGAGACCGGACGGAACCTACGCTAAACGCAACCGCCGCGGCAAAGAGCCGGTCTGCGCGCAGGATACCTTCTGTGCGGAGGCAGTGCAGGCGGCGAAGGAAGCTGGAAAAAAGCAGGACCCGGCGGCGATGAGGGTGTTTATTCCGCTGGAACAATAAAGAAATTGCAGTTCGCAGATAAGCAAAATTCTCCAAAAATGTAATAAATTTTTAAAGCATAAATCCTCCCCATATGGTAAACTGGAAACAGGTATATTCGTCTGGTATTTCGCATAGAGATACCGGGAACCTGCATTACATATGAGGGAGGTTTTTTTATGTCTGAAATACACGTTCTGGTGGTGGATGATGAGAAAGAGATTGCCGATCTGGTGGAGATTTATCTGGTCAGTGATGGTTATAAAGTATATAAGGCATCCAATGCGTTAGAGGGATTGGAGATTCTGGAGAAGGAGACGATTCATCTGGTGCTTCTCGATATCATGATGCCGGGAATGGATGGTCTGGAGATGTGCCGCAAGATCCGGGAGACGAACAATATCCCGATCATCATGCTGAGCGCGCGCTCAGCGGATCTGGATAAGATTCTGGGACTGGGAACCGGCGCGGATGATTACGTGACGAAACCATTTAACCCGCTGGAGCTGACGGCGCGCGTCAAATCACAGCTTCGCCGCTATACGCAGTTAAATCCGCAGAGCGGTGCAGGAAACCAGGTTAAAAATGAGATCTCGATCAAGGGGCTCACGATCAACAAAGATAATCATAAAGTGACGGTGTACGGCGAGGAGATCAAGCTGACGCCGATCGAATTTGATATCCTGTATCTGCTGGCATCCAATCCGGGGCGGGTCTTCAGCACCGATGAAATCTTTGAGAAGGTGTGGAATGAGAAAGTCTACGAGGCAAATAACACGGTTATGGTACATATCAGACGGCTTCGCGGCAAGATGAAGGAGGACACCCGACAGAACAAGATCATTACAACGGTCTGGGGGGTAGGATACAAAATTGAAAAATAAAAAAGATATGAGTCGCCGATTCCGGACACGGATGGTCATGAACATCGTTTACAGCACCGTGGTGGCATGCCTGGTGGAGGTGTTTCTGATTGCCAATGTTTCGATGATCAGCAGCTATCTGCGGGAGACGCGGTACCGGGATTCTTTTTTCCTGCGCCTGACGGAGACAGAGACACTGATGGCATTTGTCTATCTTCTGTCGGGCATCGCGATCTTCTCAGTCACTTTTTTTGCCCTCCAGGAGCGGTCCATGCGCTATATCAGCCGGATCTCGTCCGCGATTCAGAATATTTCCGAGGGCGATTTGAATACGACGATCGAGGTGCGGGGCGACGACGAGTTTACGGCGATGGCGGTCAATTTAAATAAGATGGTCGGGGATATCCGGAATCTGATGGACAAGGAGCGCGAGGCGGAGCGCACGAAGAATGAGCTGATTACCAATGTGGCACACGATCTGCGGACACCGCTGACCTCGATCATCGGCTATCTTGAACTTCTGTCCGGCAAGGTGGAGATTCCTGCAGAAATGCAGAAAAAATATATTGATATTGCCTATGCAAAATCGAAACGTCTGGAAAAACTGATCGAAGATTTGTTTGGTTTTACCAAAATGAATTATGGAAAAGTGGCAATGCACGTGTCGAAGGTGGACATCGTCAAACTGCTCAGCCAGCTGTTGGAGGAATTTTATCCGAGCTTCAAGGACAAAAACCTCTCCTACGAGCTGCAGAGCAATGTCCCGGGCAAGGTTATCACGGCAGACGGAAATCTTCTGGCGCGCCTCTTTGACAACCTGATCAATAACGCGATCAAGTACGGTGCGGACGGAAAACGGGTGCTGGTGCAGATTCACGCGGAGGAAGAGGTCGTGACCGTCTCGGTGACGAACTACGGTTACGTGATTCCGGCGGACGAGCTGCCTCTTTTATTTAATAAATTCTACCGCGTGGAACAGTCGCGATCGACCAACACGGGCGGCACAGGGTTAGGTCTGGCGATCGCCAAAAATATCGTCGATATGCACGGTGGCACGATTCAGGTAACGAGCGATCTGAATGGAACGGTGTTTACGGTGCGCCTGCGGACGAATTTTGACATCAACAGGGAAAATTTCCAGATGCCGTAAAGGCGAGTGTGGGAAAGAATCTGATAGACATTTTAATGGATTTTTGGTTACTGTTCACAGGTAGGCACTTTTGGAACCGAAAGTGCCGTAAGAAAACATGGTGGCAGCAGGAATTTGCCGTATTTAAATGCGAAGCCACGGCAAATTCCGTTACTGGGCACGTATGCGTGAACAGTTACAGATAGGGAGAGAAAGAATGCAGAAAAAGAGGGGAATACAGTTCTTTTTTGCGATATTGATCGGATGGATGGCACTATTCTGCCTTCCTGCAGGGTACGCATATGCCTCACAGAAGGAAGCAGATGCGCCGCTGTCGATGGATGTTTCCTATGGATTTGACAATACGGCAAAGAGTGACCGTTACCTTCGGGTAACGGTCCTTCTGAATAATGATACAGCGCCGTTTGAGGGAACGCTGGAATTCCTGACCGCGCAGTCCAGTCTGGAGGCGTACCAGTATTCCTATCCGTTATCGTTGGCAGCGGGGGAGAAGTTTGAACAAGAATATTATATCCCGCTGGGTGTGCGGGCGGATCAGATGTTTGTATCGGTACAGGATGTAAACGGGAAAACGGTCATCCGGAAACGTCTGAAACTTGGTTCTGAGGAGGACGTTGCGGAGAGTTATATCGGAATTTTGACGGATACGCCGGAGGCACTTTCTTATTTAGACGGCGCGGGCATCCGATATGGGACGCTTCGGACGCGGGCGGTTTTTCTGGATGCCGAGCAGGCACCGGATGACCGGCTGGGTTACGATCCGCTGGATCTGGTAATTGTGTCTGGATTTGACCTGGATTCGCTCAGCGATGTCCAGTATGAGGCGCTGCGGCGCTGGGTGGAAGACGGCGGTACGATCCTCTTTGGCGGCGGTGTGGATTGTGCGAGAAATTATGGCAGGTTTGCAGAGAAGGTGCTGGAGCCGCCGTATCTGGATGCGGTAACCGTTCCGGTCAGTCTGGGCGGGGAGACGGCACCGGGCGAGCAGACGGGGGAGATCCAGGCAGAATGCGTCGATGTGAACCTGAAGAACGGCAGCACTCTGCTGGCGGGGGAAGTGTTCCCGCTGTTATCCCATACGAACTGCAAACAGGGGCGGATCGTGGCAGCTGCCTTTTCGATGGATGCGATCAGCGATTTGTGTCTGACCAATCCATCCTCATTTGAAAAGCTGTATACGCTGGTGCTGGGAAGTGATACCGTGGACGAGCTGGCACAGGAGGATTACTACGGTTATTCGGGCTCGTATTTCAGCGTACAGGGGCTGGTCAACACCGGCAATGCGGGGCGGCTTCCGAAGGTTGCGGCATATACGGTGATCGTGGTGGTCTATCTGCTTTTGATCGGTCCGGGCATCTATTTCTACTTAAAAAAGCGAGGAATTTACCGGTATTATCTGCCGGCGGTGACACTGGGGGCGTTTTTGTTTACCGGCATTATTTATGCGCTGGGCGTAAAGACACGCTTCCGGGAGCCGTTTGTGACGTATGCGTCGATTCTGGATACCTCGGGAGAAGAGGCGGAAGAAGCCACTTATATGAACATCCGAAGCCCTTATAACAAGCCGTATTCGGTGAGCTTAAAGCCGGGCTATGAGGTGCGCCCGATGACGCGCAGTTACTATTACGATGCGGTTTCGGCGGTGCGCTTTACCGGTGAGGAAGAGTATCATACGAACTTTGTTTATCAGCCGGAACGGGTCGAAATTAAAATGCGGGATACGGTCGCATTTTCACCGAATCTGTTTACCCTGCGTCGTGAGCTGGAGAAAACGGACGCGATGGGCGTTCAGGGAAATATTTCCTATTTTGACGGCGTGGTGTCGGGAACGGTAAAAAACTGTTTTGAGGAACCGCTGGAGAATGCGGCTCTGCTCATCAATGGGAAAGCGGTGCTGCTGGGAAGATTAGAGCCTGGGCAGACGGTTTCTCTGGATGGAAAGGAGAGCTGCGATTATCCGGTCAGCTATTCGTATGCGGCAGCACAGATGGTGACCGGGGCGGATCAATATGAGAAAGCGGAGATTGAGGATCCGGACTATTTAAAGGCGCAGGAGCGGACGAGACTTTTGAGCTTTTATCTGGATTCCGGCGCGGGGCGTAATCCGTCCGAGGCGTGCCTGGTGGCATTTTCAACCCGGAAGCTCCAGGGAGAGGAAGATTTTCTGGCGGATACGAGGACACTTCGGGAAGGATTTTGCATGGTGACCGAGTCAATCCCGCTGAACCGTGAAAAAGACGGAAAACTTTACCGTTCGGCGCTTGAGGAAGATCCAACGGTGCTCGCCGGAAATTATGAGGCGGCGTACAACACAATGTATAGCGGGGAAACAGCGGAGGCTGCGACGGTCGAATATTCGCTGGGAAGTGACCTTGTCATTGAAAAGCTTACGTTTGAAACTCTGTCACCGCGATTTTCGGAAAATCCGCTCTATCCGTATATGTCATCCTTCTCCGGAAGCATGTATTTCTATAACTATGAGACCGGGCGCAATGACCGGATTGAGCTGAAATCAGAGTATTCGGCAAAGGAGCTTTCGCCGTACCTGTCTCCGTCGAACACATTGACCGTCAAATATGTGCCGGAACAGACGGGAGAGTATGGCTGGGAAAGCCAGCTTCCAAGAATCTATGTCGTAGGGAGGAGAGAGTGATGCTGACGATTAAAAACCTCAGAAAACGATATGGCAATTTTCAAGCGCTGGATGGGCTGAATCTGGAGGTCGCGGACGGGGAACTCTTTGGATTCGTGGGTCCCAATGGGGCAGGCAAGACGACGACGCTCAAGATTCTTGCGGGACTTCTCGTTCCCGATGAGGGCGAGGTGGAGATCGGCGGACTGGATGTTTACTCAGACGGAAAAGAACTCCGGCGGCGGATCGGCTATGTGCCGGATTTCTTCGGAGTATATGATAACCTGAAAGTATCGGAATATATGGAATTTTTTGCATCCTGCTACGGAATTACGGGGCTGCAGGCGCGGACGCGCTGCCATACGCTTCTGGAACAGGTGCGGCTGGAAGATAAAGAGGACTTTTTCGTGGACGGGCTTTCGAGAGGTATGAAGCAGCGCCTCTGTCTGGCGCGGGCGCTCATCCACGATCCGGATCTTCTGATCCTGGATGAACCGGCTTCCGGGCTGGATCCGCGCACCCGGGTGGAGTATACGGCGATTCTGAAAGAACTGCGCGATCAGGGAAAAACGCTGCTCGTCAGCTCCCATATTTTATCGGAATTGTCAGAGCTTTGTACCTCGATCGGCATCATTGAGCAGGGAAGAACGGTCCTGCAGGGCAGCATGGATCAGATTTTTGCGCGGATCAACTCGTCCAATCCGCTTCTGATTTCGATTTTCAGCCAGAAAGAAAAGGCGCTTGCGATCCTGAAAAGCCATCCTTGCGTGCAGACGATCGCGGTGCAGGGGGATGAGATCAAGCTGGGCTTTTTGGGGGATCGGCAGGATGAGGCGCTGCTTTTGCAGCAGCTTATCGATGCGGATGTGATGGTCAGCAGCTTTATGCGCGAGAAGGGAAGCCTGGAATCACTGTTTATGCAGATCACAGGACATGAAGAAGAGAGGGCGGTGCTGAAACATGAGATGGAATCCGGTATTTAGGAGGGAAATGACAGTCGGAAGCCGCAGCATCCGCATGATGGCGATTCTGTTTGTTTTTAACAGTATTCTGGCGGCGGTGGCGCTGTTTAATATGTATTCGGTGGCGGAACAGGTCAGGACGACGGCGGAGATCCAGTATTCGCAGTTTCTGGATCTCTACACGTTCGTCTCCTCGATCGAATTTATCATGCTGCTTTTCATCATGCCGGCGCTGACTGCCAGCAGTATCAGCGGCGAGCGGGAACGCCAGACGCTGGAACTGATGCTGACGACCACGATGGAGCCGCGTGACATGGTGCTTGGAAAACTGGCGTCCTCGCTGGTGACGATGCTGGTGCTGGCGGTCTCGGCGCTTCCGGTACAGGCGCTTGTATTTGTCTACGGGGGCGTTACGCTGCAGGACATCGGGATGCTGTTCCTGTGCCACGGCGTTGTGGCAATTTTAACGGGCAGTATCGGGATCTTTTATTCATCGGTGCTGCGCCGCTCGACGGTATCGACCGTCTGCTCCTATGTGACGGTGGTGGCGCTGACGGCGGGAACGATGGCGGTCAATCTGTTTGCATACCGGATGGCGCTCCGGGCGGCAGATTCGTATGTATCTAATCTCAATGCATCGGAAATGGCAAGTTCCGGCATTTTACGCTATCTCTTTCTTTTCAATCCGGCTGTCTCGTTTTATAATGTAATTAACGGACAGGCGGGAAGCGGCGACATGAGAAAATGGTTCGAGCCACTGTTTGGCGTATTTCCAGACAATGCGATCACAGCACACTGGACGGCGTGCAGCCTGATTTTGCAGTGTATGCTGGCGATGGTGCTGATCGCGGCAGCAGTATGGGCGATCACGCCGGGAAAATGGAATCGGCATGGGAAAAATAAAGGGAATGATAACCGATAGATAGAAAAAGCAGAAAAACAGAGAAACTATGAATTTGGAGAAGGAGGCAGTGAGTATGGGAATTATCAGAGCAGCGGCACACGCGGTCGGCGGCGGGCTGGCAGATCAGTGGCTGGAAGTGATTGAACCGGAAAATATGGGGGAACAGACCGTATTTTCAGCGGGTGTGCAGACACGCCGCGGGGAGAACCGGAAGAGAACACCGGAAACGGTGTCCAATGGTTCTGTGATCCATGTGTACCCGAATCAGTTTATGATGTTGGTGGACGGCGGTAAGGTCGTTGATTATACAGCGGAAGAGGGTTATTATACAGTGCAGAATTCATCCCTGCCGTCTCTGTTTAACGGACAGTTCGGCGATGCACTGAAAGAATCCTTCAACCGTGTGCGTTATGGCGGACAGACGCCGTATGCACAGAAGGTCTACTATATTAATCTCCAGGAGATCAAGGGAATCAAGTTCGGCACACGGACGCCGATCAACTATTTTGATTTATTCTATAATTCCGAGCTGTTTCTGCGCGCACATGGAACTTACTCCATCAAGATTACGGATCCACTGAAATTTTATGCGGAGGCTATTCCGAAAAATCAGGATCAGGTGGAGATTGATTCCATCAATGAGCAGTATTTAGCGGAGTTTCTGGAAGCGCTGCAGACCTCGATCAACCAGATGTCGGCGGATGGCGTGCGGATTTCCTTTGTAGCCTCCAAAGGCAGGGAACTGGGACGCTATATGGCGGAGACGCTGGATGAAGAGTGGAACCGTCTGCGTGGCATGGAGATCCAGTCAGTCGGTATCGCCAGCATTTCCTATGATGAAGAATCGCAGAAACTCATCAATATGCGGAATCAGGGCGCGATGCTCGGCGACCCGTCGGTGCGCGAGGGGTATGTGCAGGGCGCGATGGCACGCGGCTTTGAGGCAGCCGGTTCCAACGGAAGCGGTGCGATGGCAGGCTTCATGGGAATGGGCGCCGGCATGAACTTCGGCGGCGGATTTATGGGCGCCGCATCGGCGTCCAACCTGCAGCAGATGCAGATGCAGCAGGCGGCGCGGCAGGGATATGCGGCACCGCAGGGCGGCTATGCGCCGGGGCAGGCGAATGGAGCGCCGCAGGGTGGTTATGCACAGCAGCCGGGACAGGTGGATGCGGCACCACAGGGCGCTTATGCACAACCGGCAGGACAGAACGCACCGCCTCAGGGCAGTGCGGCAGCTCCGGCAGAATCCTGGACTTGTGAGTGCGGCAATGTCAACCACGGAAAGTTCTGCTCCGAGTGCGGCAAGCCAAGACCAGCCGGTCCGTGGACCTGCAGCTGCGGAACGGTCAATACAGGTAAGTTTTGTTCCGAATGCGGAAAACCGAGGTCATAGGGCGTATGGAGATACAATCATATAAGTGTCCAAACTGCGGCGGCGGACTGGTGTTTGATCCGAAGACGCAGAAATTTAAATGTGAATACTGCCTCTCAGCGTTTACGGAAGAGACGTTGAAAGAGATGGAAGAGGCAGTCAGAAAGTCAGAGGAGGCTTCGAAGCCGGGGGGAATGCCGGAAGCGGAAAAGATAGAGAGCCAGAAGCAGGCGGAGTCTAAGATGGTTCTCTATACCTGCCCGAGCTGCGGCGCGGAGATCGTGGCACAGGAGACGACGGCGTCCACGTACTGCTGTTACTGCCACAATCCGGTGGTTCTTTCGGGAAGTCTGGACGGTAAATACCGCCCGGACGGTCTGATTCCGTTTGAGATCGACAAGAAAAAGGCAAAAGAAATCTTTAAAAACTGGATTCAGAAGAAAAAGTATGTGCCGGATGATTTCTACTCGCCGCGTCAGATGGAGTATCTGGAGGGAATTTATTATCCATATTGGATGTATAGCTGCCAGGTATCCGGTGAGATGCAGGCGGAGGCGCTGCGGAAACGCGTGACGGTGTCGGGGGAGATCGAGTATATCGAGACGAGCCGTTACCATCTGGAGAAAAAGGCGGAGCTTCCCATCAAGGATGTGGCGCGCAACGCGTTAAAGCAGGCGGACCGCAGCCTTGCCGAGACCGTGCTTCCGTTTGATATGAAGAAGCTGCGCCCGTTTCAGGCAGGCTATTTTCTGGGATTTAGGGCGGAGCGGCGCGACCGAGAAAAGGAAGAATTTGCACAGGAGATTGAGCAGGAGATCAAGCAGTATACGAGAGAATCCCTGCAAAATAGCGTCTCCGGCTACGATCATGTGGATATCCGGAACCACCGGGAGACCATCACGGGGGAAAAATGGAACTATGCCATGCTTCCAGTGTGGATGATGACCTACCCGGATCCGAAGAACGGGCAGATGTACTATTTTGCGATGAATGGGGAAAATGGAAAGGTCTGCGGCGTCCTGCCGGTTGATTCGAAAAAACTGGTGCGCCTGTTTTTGACGATTTTCATTCCTGTGTTTGTACTTTTGCTGCTGGGAGGATACCTGATATGATAGAGAATCAAAATGCGGGAGTCACACAGAAAAAGAAGAAATATGGACGGCTGAAAGATTTTATATGCTTCTCCGTTGCAGCATTTATTTCATTTTCACAGGTCAGCCCTATATGGGCGGCGGAAGGCACGCGCGTCTTCGACGAGGCGGGACTGTTCAGCGCGGAAGAAGTGCAGGAGCTGGAGACACGGATCGATGAGGTGCGTGATTCACAGGATGCCGATCTGGCGGTACTGACAGTCGAGGACGCACAGGGAGAATCGGCGGAAAGCTATGCCGATGATTTTTACGACAGCCACGGACTGGGCGTCGGGGACGATGCGAGTGGTATTCTGCTTTCGATCGATATGGACAACCGGGAGATATACGTTTCTACCACCGGGTATGCGATGAAGGTGCTGACGGATGCGCGGGTAGAGAAGGTGCTGGATGCGGCATATGACAGCGTGGCGGATGGAAACTATGCGGAAGGCGCGCTGGGGGCGATCGACAGCATCGAAAATTATCTGGAGATGGGCGTTCCGGCGGGACAGTATACGCAGGTGCGCGAGGAGAAAAAACATTCCCTGGAATGGTATGAGGTGCTGTTTGCGGCGGTTGCGGCAGCGATCGTGGCGGCACTCCCGTGCTTTTCGGTGATGCGCCAGTATAAGATGCAGAAAGAACACCGCCAGTCGCTGGGTTTCCATATGGCATACCGGGCGGACAGTGCGCTGCATTTTGTCCAAAATGAGGAGCAGTTTGTAAACCGATCGGTAGTGACCAGACGGATTCCGAAAAATCCGGGTCCGGGCGCTTCGGGCGGTTCGGCTGGAAGGACGACCATACATCAGGGCAGCAGCGGAAGGATGCACGGCGGTGGAGGCAGAAAGTTTTAATTGATACAATTTCGTGTGGAAGGCGGATGAATGATATATGACAATCCTGATGACAGGCTTATGTGAGAAAGGTGCAGACCAGATCTGGAAACAGTGTAACGATGCGATGTACGCCCAGGGAGTTACCTGGCTGGAAGAGGCGGCATATGCGGGCGATGCAGAAGCATGGTTCTTTTTAGGACACTGTTACAGCTGGGGGGACGGGGCTGTCGGGTTCAATGAGAAAAAAGCGTATGAATGTTACCTGCGGGGGGCTTCGGCGGGAAGTGCCCGGGCAGTGTTAGGAGCGCTGCGCGCCGGTCAGTATGACGAACAGATGAAGCAGTCGGCACGTTATTCCATCGAGGAAAGTTACCGTCAGGTGCGGGATGCCGCTGAGATGGGCGATGTCTATGCCGCGTGGCAGATGGGCGAGGCAGTTGAGTGGGAAGATCTGGCCGATTATATGCCGCAGACTGAGAGCGCCCGTGAGCAGTGCCTCTTCTGGTACGAACGGGCGGCGGACGGCGGCATTATCCCGGCGATGGTTAAGATGGGAAAATGCTGCCAGAATGGTACATACCGGGAAAAAGATGAAAAAGAGGCACTTCGCTGGGCGAATCAGTGCGCCGCCAGCGGGGAGGTCTGGGGACTCTTCCAGATGGGGGAACATTACCGCCAGGAAGAAGACTGGGAAGCTGCATTCCAATATGACTATGCGGCGGCAAAGCAGGGGTCTTCCCGCGCCATGCTGTATCTGGGGCAGATGTATTTAAACGGACAGGGCACAGAGCGCGATATCCAGGCGGCCGTCCAGGCGCTGGAAGGAGCCGCGGCGCGGAACGAGGCGGAGAGCTTTGAAGAACTTGGAAATCTGTTCTATCAGGATGAACTGGTGGAGCGCGATGATGAAAAAGCGTTTTACTGGTATGGAAAAGCATATGCGGCAGGCATCAAAGAGGCGGCGCTTCCGTTAGCCCGCCTGTATCTGCGCCCGTCCGACGAGCAGGACACCGTCCGGGCAGAAAAACTTTTGCGGGAGGCAGCTGGGATCGAGACGGACGGACAGGCAAGTCTGGCGCTTGGAAATATCTATCGGGATGGTCTGAACGGCGAGATTGATATGAAGCAGGCGGTTTCCTGGTACGAAAAAGGCGCTTCGCAGGGAAATCCAGAGTGCATGGAGATTCTTGGATGCCTGTATTTCCAGGGCGAAGAGGGAGTAGACCGCGATTATGCAAAAGCATTTGAGTGGCTGAACCGGTGCGAAGAAGCCGGAAGCCTGCAGTCTGCATCCAAGTTAGGCTATCTCTATATGAAGGGAGAAGGCTGCACCGCCGATGAAAATAAGGCGAAGGAGCTTTTTGAGCGGGCGGCACAGACGGAATGTGACGGATATGCACTCTATGAGCTTGGATTTATCTACGAACGGAAAAATGAATCCCCGGAAGATCTCGAGCGGGCGGCACAGTGCTACCAGAAGGCGATCGAGATGGGAAATGAGAGTGCTTCACGGCGGTTTTCCCATTTTAAGAAGGGATTGTTTGGGCGCTGGAAGATCACGTATTAAGGGGGAATTTTTCTTGCGCTGTGCCATAAAGTATGATAGAATTTTTAACTAAAGTGAGCAGGGGGTCCCGTAACTTTGCGGGAGAACTGCAAAACCACACAGAACACTTACATGGCAGAAAGTTTGACTCCGGCATCCTTTGCAAAGATGGGGACGATGGGGAAAGATAAAAAGAGAGGATGAAAATCATGGCAATCAATTACAGCAGTACCCGTGGCGGTGAAAACAACGTAACGGCTTCGATGGCGATCTTAAAGGGACTGGCAGCAGACGGCGGCCTGTTCATGCCGGATCATATCCCGGTGTTAGATTGCAGCCTGGAAGAATTATCCCATAAAACATATCAGGAAGTAGCTTATGCAGTTATGAAGCAGTTCCTGACTGATTTCACAGAGGAAGAGCTGAAAACCTGTATCGAGCGCGCTTACGACAGTAAGTTTGATACGGAAGAGATTGCGCCGCTTGTCAAAGCAGACGGAGCATATTATCTGGAGCTGTTCCACGGAAGCACGATTGCCTTCAAGGATATGGCGCTCTCGATCCTGCCGCATCTGATGACCGTATCGGCGAAGAAGAACCATGCGGAGAACACGATCGTGATCCTGACCGCAACCTCCGGCGATACCGGAAAAGCAGCGATGGCTGGTTTTGCAGACGTTGAGGGAACCAGAATTATCGTATTTTACCCGAAGGACGGCGTCAGCCGTGTGCAGGAGCTGCAGATGCTGACCCAGAAGGGCGCGAACACAAGCGTTGTCGGTATTTCCGGAAACTTTGATGATGCACAGAGCGGTGTCAAGAAAATCTTTGGTGACAAAGAATTTGCCAAAGAATTAGCAGGCAGAGGCTATCAGCTCTCTTCCGCAAACTCCATCAACATCGGTCGTCTCGTACCACAGGTTGTATACTATGTATATGCGTATGCAAAATTGCTTGAAAACGGCGAGATCGAGAACGGTGAGAAGATCAATGTAACCGTTCCGACCGGAAACTTCGGCAATATCTTAGCGGCTTATTTTGCAAAACAGATGGGTGTGCCGATCGACAAGCTGATCTGCGCGTCCAATGACAATAAAGTTCTGTACGACTTCTTTAAGACAGGCGTATATGACAAGAACCGTCCATTCATCCTGACCTCTTCCCCGTCGATGGATATTCTGATTTCCAGCAACCTGGAACGTCTGATTTATCTCTCCACCGGCTGCGATGCGGAGGAGACCAAGAAACGCATGGAAGAGCTTTCGAAAGATGGCAAATATTCGGTTACCGACGAGATGCGTGCGCGCATGGCAGATTTTGTCGGCGGTTATGCTGATCAGGCGGCAAATGCAGCCGAGATCAAGCGTCTCTACGATGAGACCGGTTATATGATCGACACGCATACCGGCGTTGCATCCTGCGTATACCATAACTATGTGAAGGAGACAGGCGATACCAAGAAGACAGTTATCGCATCGACGGCAAGCCCATATAAATTCTCCCGCAGCGTCATGGAGGCAATCTTCGGCAGCGAAGAAGGCAAGGGCGAGTTCGAGCTTATCGACGAGATGGAGAAAGCATCCGGCGTGAAGATCCCGCAGGCGATCGAGGAGATCCGCAAGGCAGAGATCCGTCACAACCGCCAGTGCAAGCCGGAGGAGATGGAGAAGACCGTTTCGGAGATTTTACAGTAAAAGTTACAAAATATTAAAATAATTGCCTGTTATTTTTTTGACAGGCTAGGCAAATACTGAATTATGGTATATAATAGACTCTGGTTAGATCAAAAAGAGACAACGAGGAGGTTTGTATATGTTAGTTAGTGCGAAGGAAATGCTTCAGAAGGCAAGAGATGGCAAATATGCGGTTGGTCAGTTCAACATCAACAATCTTGAATGGACCAAAGCAATTTTACTGACGGCACAGGAGCAGAACTCACCGGTTATCTTAGGTGTTTCAGAGGGCGCAGGCAAGTATATGACTGGCTTTAAGACAGTATCTGCGATGGTAAAAGCGATGATCGAAGAGCTGAACATCACGGTTCCGGTTGCGCTGCATCTGGATCACGGCACCTACGAGGGCTGCTACAAATGTATCGATGCTGGATTTTCTTCCATCATGTTTGACGGCTCCCATTATCCGATCGCCGAGAACGTAGAGAAAACCAAAGAATTAGTCAAAGTCTGCGCGGAGAAAGGTATTTCCCTGGAGGCTGAGGTTGGTTCCATCGGCGGCGAGGAAGACGGCGTGATCGGTATGGGCGAATGTGCAGATCCGAACGAGTGCAAGGCGATTGCAGACCTCGGAGTTGATATGCTGGCAGCAGGTATCGGCAATATCCACGGCAAATATCCGGCAAACTGGCCAGGCTTAAGCTTTGAGACGCTGGCAGCCGTAAAAGAAAAAGTAGGCGATATGCCGCTGGTTCTTCACGGTGGTACCGGTATTCCGGAAGATATGATCAAGAAAGCCATTTCTTTAGGTGTAGCGAAGATTAATGTAAATACTGAGTGCCAGCTGGCATTTGCAGAGGCAACCCGCCAGTATATCGAGGCTGGTAAGGATCAGCAGGGCAAAGGATTTGACCCGCGTAAACTTCTTGCACCTGGTTTTGAGGCGATCAAAGAGACGGTTAAGACAAAGATGGAACTGTTCGGTTCTATCGGAAAAGCCTGATGAATAAGTAAGGTTCATGACCGGACTGCAGGGATGTACATTTCGCAACGCGGATATACATACCGGCGGTCCGGTCTGTTTTCATATTAATGTGAGGGATTGAATGAGCGAGATTATCAATGTACCGGAAATTTTCGGAAAAAATGTGTTTAATGACAAGGCGATGCAGGAACGCCTTCCGAAAAGTGTTTACAAAAAACTGAAGAAAACCATTGAAGACGGAGCTGAGCTGGATCCGTCCATCGCAGATGTTGTCGCACACGCGATGAAAGACTGGGCGATCGAGCGCGGTGCGACGCATTATTCCCATTGGTTCCAGCCGCTGACCGGCATTACGGCAGAAAAACATGATGCGTTTATCTCCGTACCGGATTCCAACGGACGCGTTATCATGGAGTTTTCCGGTAAAGAGCTGATTAAGGGCGAGCCGGATGCATCCTCGTTTCCGTCGGGCGGACTTCGTTCCACCTTTGAGGCACGCGGCTATACAACCTGGGATTGTACTTCCCCGGCATTTCTGCGGGAAGATACGCTGGGCGTGACACTCTACATACCGACTGCATTCTGTTCGTACCGCGGCGAAGCACTGGATAAGAAGACACCGCTGCTGCGTTCCATGCAGGCAATCAACGAGCAGGCACTCCGGATTCTCCGCCTGTTTGGAAATACGACTTCCCACCGTGTGATTCCGTATGTGGGACCGGAGCAGGAGTATTTTCTGGTTGATAAGAACAAATATTTACAGAGAAAAGACCTGATCTACACCGGTCGTACCCTGTTTGGCGCGATGCCGCCGAAAGGACAGGAGATGGATGATCACTATTTTGGAAGCATCCGTCCGAGAGTCGGTGCGTTCATGAAAGAGTTAAATGAGACATTGTGGCGTCTGGGGGTCAGTGCAAAGACACAGCACAACGAAGTTGCACCAGCACAGCATGAATTAGCGCCAACCTATTGTCAGGTCAATCTGGCAGTCGATCACAACCAGATGGTCATGGAGGCGATGAAGCGTGTCGCAGGACATCACGGTCTGACCTGTCTGCTGCATGAGAAACCATTTGACGGAATCAATGGTTCCGGTAAGCACAACAACTGGTCCCTGACGAGCGACGACGGCATCAACATGATGAATCCGGGCGAGACGCCGCACGAAAATGTACAGTTTCTTCTGGTTCTGGCGTGCATCATGAAAGCAGTTGACAGACACGCGGATCTGCTGCGCGAGTCCACCGCGATTCCGGGCAACGATCATCGTCTGGGTGCGGCAGAGGCGCCGCCAGCGATCATCTCTATTTTCCTGGGCGAGCAGCTGGAGGATGTTATCGATCAGCTGTGCAGCACGGGCGAAGCCGCACATTCTAAGAAAGGCGAGGTACTTCAGACGGGAGTAGCTACACTTCCGGATTTCGTCAAGGATGCAACCGACCGCAACCGTACTTCACCGTTTGCGTTTACCGGTAACAAATTCGAGTTCCGTATGGTTGGTTCTTCGGATTCTGTTTCATCCCCGAACGTCGTGCTCAACACGATCGTGGCAGAGGCGTTTAAAGAGGCTGCGGACGAATTGGAAAACAGCGATGATTTTGACAGCGCAGTCCATGATATCATCAAGCGTCTGTTTGCAGAGCACCGCCGTATCATTTTCAGCGGAAATGGTTATTCTGAGGAATGGGTTAAAGAGGCAGAGCGCCGTGGACTCCCGAACCTGAAAGCGGGTATCGATTCTGTCGAGGCAATCCGGACCGAGAAAGCGATCAAGCTCTTTGAAGAATTTGGCGTGTACACCCGGACCGAGCTGGAATCCCGTGCCGAGATCGAGTATGAGGCATATTCCAAGACTGTTAACATCGAGGCGAAGACGATGATCGACATGGCAGGCAAGCAGATCATCCCGGCGGTTGTCAAATATACGACTCAGCTTGCTTCCTCCCTGACAGCCGTCCGGACTGCCTGTGAGGAAGCCGATGTCAGCGTCCAGAAAGAACTGCTTTTAGAGACCTCGGATAAACTTTCAGAGATGAAGGTGGCATTGGCAGCACTCAAAGATATCCTGGCAAAGGCATCTGCGATCAAGGATAACAAAGAAAAAGCATTCGCCTATCTGCATGAGGTATGCCCGGCGATGGCAGCTCTCCGTAAACCGGCAGACGAGCTGGAAATGCTGGTAGATAAAGAATTATGGCCGTTCCCGAGTTATGGGGATTTGGTGTTTGAGGTGTAGGCAGCTTTTAGAAGGTATGATTTTAATTAAAAAGATTTTGACCATCGATATAGGCTATGAATCGTTGGTCAAAATCTTTTTTATTTCAATTATATATTTTGCAAATACGGTTTATTTCCGTCCAGGACCCTGCGTCTGTCCCTCCTGAATCGTATCGCCCTGATTGGAGGTAAATCCGTTAATCCGTTTATCGGACGAATTTGACGAAGAGCCTGACGAGCTGGAGTTCGATGTCGTCGGTGCGGTGTAAGTCGTGCCGTTGCTGTAGATGCGGCTTGGTACATTGCCGGTATCGCTGGTGGAACTGCTGCTTGTCTGGTTATTCGAAGAGCCTGACGAACTGGAAGTCCCGCCCGGCGTGGAAGTGGAGCTGCTGTAGCCGCTTCCAGGAATCGGAACGGTTGTGCCCGACGAAGAACCATTTGACGAGCTGGAGCTGTTGGAACTTCCCGGTGCAGTAAAACTGGTCGAATGATCGGAACTATTCGAATTGTTGGTGTTACCTGAACTGGAGGTCCCTGAATTGGAATTGTTCGAAGCCGTTCCGCTTGGCCCCGAAGTGCTGCTTGAAGAAGAACTGCCAGACGAAGTCCCTGTTCCCTGTGAAGCACTTGGGTCAAAATAGCTGTCGCTCATGCCGGAGAGACTGGACGGTGGATTCTGGCACGCACCGCTCTTGGCAAAGGTGTATTTCACCGAATCAATCGTCCGGGTTGTGTTCGAAGCCATCTTACCGTTCTCATCCAGATAATAGTAGGTGCCGGATACCTTAATCCAGCCTTTCTGACGGTGTCCGTACTCATTGAAATAGTACCAGGTGTCGTCGATCTGCTTCCAGCCGCGGCTCATATTGCCGTCTGTCTTGTCCATGTAGTAGGTGTTTCCGTTGCTGTCATTGAGCCAGCCAGTCAGCATCTTGCCATCATGGAGATAGTAGTATTCATTTTTAATAAGCTGCCAACCGGTCAGCATTTTTCCATTTTCGTCGAGATAATACCAGGTGCTGTTTACCTTCTGCCATCCAGTCCGCATCGCCCCGTCCGTGCCGAAATAATACCAGGTGCCGTTATCCATCTTCTGCCAGTTGGTAAACATCCGTCCATCATCGCCCAGATAATACCAGACCGTATCAAGCTGGAGCCAGCCCTTCTGCATCACACCGTACTGGTTAAAATAGTACCAGTAGTTGTTGATTTTCTGCCATTTAGTCATCATCTCGCCGCTCTGGTTGAAATAATACCAGGCGGAAGTGGATGAATCCTGACGCCATCCAGTCACCATCTTGCCGGTCGAATCATCCATATAATAATATTTCTCTCCGATATGTACCCATCCGGTATGCTTCTGACCGTCGTCGGTCATGTAGTACCAGTAGTTTCCGTCCTTCAGCCATCCGGCCGCACGGCTCTGGGAAGAAGGAAGCAGCCCCATGGCACCGATCAGGCAGGCAAGCCCAAGCAGTTTTGCATATCTTTTCCGCATCGCGTATCCCCCTTGCAATGTGATTTATCGTTATTTATGATTACAGTAGAAATTAATATCAAAGATGTTGGGGTCAAAAGGCATTTTGACCCCTCTGATACCAGATTGCTCCGCACTATATGCTCCCGCAATCTTCAAAAACATTCGTAATTCGCTAATTTTTCTTTGAAAAATGGCTACTTACTCATGTTTTTGGCGGGTCCCAAGGTCAAAAATTCTCCTGCAAGCAAGCTTGCGTCGAACTTCTGACCTTTTGACCCTGGTATCATATCAAATTACTTTATAAGTATAACATAGAAAAATGTAAAATACCTAACGGAAATATTACAATTTTAACAAGCCCTCGGAAACAATTTTTCGATAATAATTTTTAGCATACCGGTACATCACGATCGTGTAATCGCCAAATTCGCGTCCTTCCATACTCTTGAAGACCGCCCAGAGCGCCCACAGGAAACCGCCCAGCGCCGCATAGGCATACGTGACAAAACGTTCCTCGTCCGATGGGGCATGCTGAAGATATTCTTCCAGAAGATGGTCGAGCTCTTCTTGTGAATAATATGAATAAATACTGCACATCGCAATATCAATGAGCGGATCGCACATGCCCGCATACTCCCAGTCGATCAGACGTAGGGAGCCGTCCGGCAGAAACAGGAAATTGTCTGCAACCGAGTCAATGTGGGAGAGGCAGCAAGGACGTTCCAGTGTATCCAGCCGATCCATCAGTTCATTCATCCGGGCGCGGACTGCCGGGTAGTCCGCGAACAGCATTTCCTCATGTCCGCGGCAGATCCTCTCATAAAAATCAATCCGTTCCCGGATGCGGAACGTGTGCGGAACCGTCACGCCGGAATGATGCAGCTTCCGCAGCATCTCCATGCAGGCGGCCATTTCCTGCGGGTTCTTTGCATCCGCATTCCGAGCGCCCTCATAATACTGGGCGATCTTGTAGCCGGTTTTTCCGTCAAAATACAAAATATGTTCGGTAATGCCAAGCGGTGTGACCGCCTTGTAAACAGCCTCCTCCTCTTTCCGGTTAATCAGAAATTCTGTTCCCGGACCCGGAATGCGGCAGATATAATGTTTTCCATCCAGTTCAAACAGGAACGACTGGTTTGTCATGCCGGATTTGAGACAGCGGATGTTGTGTATCGCTTCCTCTTTTACATTGAAAACGCGTGCGACCAGCTGCATGGCGGCATTGTCCGAATGATTCTGATATTTCGGATCAAACAGGCGCAGTTCTTCCAGGTTTTCAAACTCATAGACCTGATCCGCCGGCTGGCAGTTCATCGAAAAATCCAGTTCTTTGATATGATCGACGACAACCTGTTCCCAGTACCATTGTTCTGTGCCAGGCTGATGATAGGCTTCCTCAATGAGCGGAATGAGCTGGTTGGAAAAATCACGCGAGAGGAACGCAGGTCCATACATGACCCAGGAATCATGCCCACCGACCTGCACCGATGTGATGCGTCCCTTTTTATTAGAAGAAAGACACCACTCAGACGTTTCACCGTCCATGTAAACGGAAGAGTACCACGCGCCGCACTCATACTTATGGTACATATTATTTCGAATCCAGTTGTCCGAGACAAGCAGATACATATTGCGGCCGCGGAACAGCTCGCGGGCATGGTAGATCGTAGCCAGATTATTTTTGGTGGCGTACTCCGGGTTATAGAGGAGTTTGACCTGATATTTGTCGATCAGATATTCAAACTTTTCCTTTAAATAACCGACGATAATTGTGATATCCGTGATCCCCGCTTCATGGAGCTGCTTGATCTGGCGCTCAATCATCCGCTCGCCAAACACTTCCAGAAGCCCCTTCGGCGTCTCAAACGTCAGCGGCACAAACCGGGAGCCAAACCCGGCGGCGGTAATGACGGCGCCATCCACTTTAAATTGTTCCAGATACTTAAGCCCCTGTTCGGTCAGCAGATATTTCCCCGTATCCATATCCGTCATGAGAAATGCCTCCTCCAGACAGTCCCCAAGCAATTTATTCACAGTCCCCAGGGAAAGATTCAAAATCGAAGCAAGCTCCCGCTGGGTCACATCCGGATTCTCATAGAAACTCCGGCAGATCAGTCCATAGCGATCCATATAAAACCTCCTGAATTATTAAATTCTTTTATTTTTCTCTTATATATTCACGTATTTCGTCATCATTATAGATGGATAAGAGTGAAAATAGGTTCTAGTTGTTGCATGTTCAAAAAATAAAATCAAAAGTGATATATGAACATTATAGCATAAACACAGAGAAAGTAAACGGAAAAAGCAATGCTGCGGGGGGAGAATAAAGACTGTTACTGGGCACGTATGCGTGAACAGTGACGAAAGGCTTGATAAGGTGGTCTGTGGGAAATAAGAAACGTAAAAAATACTGGAAATACAGGCATTTTAGCGGTTAAAACAGGATTGTACAAATATAAATACAATTACGAAACTATAAAGAATTTTCGTAAAAAATCCGTAAGAAAATGCACAGATAAATGTTATGGTATTTTGGAAAAACGTGTATTATAATGTGGATGTATCGGAGAAAGGCAGTACTTCACAGGGAAGAGAAACATAGGAAATACAGACAATATTCCACTTCAAAATAAAAAGTTGGAAATTCTGTAAAAAAACTATTGATAATTTTCCATATCCGAAGTATAATGACCTGGTAATGCAGTTAGGATTTCGAGAAAAATATTTCAAAAAGTAAAAAGGAGAGTGCATTAATTATGAGAAAGCAGACTAAATTAGTTGCAGTACTTTCTGCAGCAGCTTTACTCGCTATGGGTGCTTCCATGACTTCTTTCGCAGCTGGTTGGGAGAAAGATGACGCTGGAGTTTGGCACTACTATGACAGCGATGATGAGATGGTAACCGATGAGTGGAAGAAAGATGGCGGTAAATGGTTCCATCTTGACGAAGATGGTGAGATGGAGACAGATACATGGGTAGATGATGACTACTATGTAGCTGAAGATGGTCATATGCTGACCAACGAGTGGAAAAAGACCATGGCTGATGAGGATGAAGATGATCCGGAAGACGGCGGCGAGCATTGGTACTACTTCAACAACAAAGGTAAAAAAGTTACCGATACAGATAAGAAGATCAATGGCAAGACCTACTACTTCAACGAAGATGGTGAGATGCAGTATGGCTGGCACGAGGAAGACGGCAACGCATACTACTTAGGTACTGAGGACGAAGGTTGGAGAGCTGAGTCTCAGTGGCTGTGGCTTGAGAAATCCGGTAACAATGAGAACGATCTGGATGATGATGATGATCTGGAAGTAGTTCTTGATTGTTCTGAAGATGACAACTGTGATGATGAGGGTTGGTACTGGTTCCAGTCTTCTGGTAAAGCATATCATGACACAGGCAAGAAGAAAATCAACGGCAAATACTATATGTTCAACGAGCACGGTCAGATGCTGTACGAGTGGATTGATGGTAAGGCTGTTGAACAGGGTTCCAACGCACAGCTTGATGGTAACCTTGCTAAGGGCGAATTAGCTACAACCAGCGTAATGAGATACTACAACGAAGTTGAAGATGGTTCCAGAGGTAACGGCTGGTATCAGATCGACGGCGCTGAGGATCTGGATGCTGATGGTGATACAGACTGGTACTACATCGATGACGGTGAAGTTAAATACGCTGATGGCGGTTCCAAAGACTTCGCTACTTACGATGATGACGGAGCTGTATACGTTCAGAGAATCAAAATTGAAGGTAAATACTTCTCCTTCAACGAAAAAGGTCAGATGCAGGATGGCTTACAGTACTGCCAGGCTGACGGCGGATTCTACTACTTCGATGCCAACGGCTATCAGAAGACTGGCCGCGTAACATCTGTAGAGAACGACGATGATGATTACACATTCTACTTCAACACCAAGAATGGTAAGAATGGTCTTGGCTACAATGGTCTGAAAGATGATTATCTGTACTTCAACGGTAAGAGACTGGATGCAGATGATGACTACAGACTGTACTACTATGATGGAGATATCTATCTGACCAATACCAAGGGTAAAGTTCAGAAGACCTCCAAGAAGTATGACATCGAGAACAAGGGCATCGCTGAGGATGATGTAAAAGTAGAGATCAGCGGCAAGAAAGTTGTATCCGTTACTTTAGCTAGCGGTAAGACAATCAAAGCTGAGGATCTGATTGCTGATGCAGAAGCTCAGTTTGGTAAAGATGTTGTTACAGAGGATCAGATCGTATCTGTACCGTTCATCCAGCTGTATGATGACGATATTTATACCTACACAAATCTGGCTGGTACTAAGGCTGTTGAAGGTTGGTTAGGATTAAACAAATAATTAATCTGAATTTTATTCGATTAGTCATTTGACCTAGGATAATTGAGAAGCGGTATTTCAGGATATTTTCTGGAATGCCGCTTCTTTTTTAGTAAAAAGAGCTCCGATACCTCGAAGTGTTTCGAGATGGCGGAGTTTTTTATGTGGTCGCAATGTAAATGAAGCCTGTCTGTATGACTGCATTTGCCCTCTGTCAGTTAAAGAATAGAATATGCAAAACTCTCTGCAGTACTATCATTTTGAGTTTAAGCATATCTTCCAAGTCTTGTTTCACTGATTCTTTCATGATATGATAATAAAAACAACAAATTATCATGATGTGTGATAAACGTGCAGTTTTATTAAAAAGAGAGGGAGCCATATGGGTATATATTTAAATCCCGGAAACGCAGCTTTTTCAGAAGCGGTGCATTCTCAGATCTATGTAGATAAAACAGAGCTGATTTCTTATACCAACAGTGTGCTGGCAACAAACCAGAAAAATATCTGCGTCAGCCGCCCAAGGAGATTTGGAAAATCCATTACAGCCAATATGCTGGCTGCTTATTATAGTAAGGGATGTCAGTCTGATACTTTATTTAAAGACCGAAAAATCAGCTGTTCAAAAGATTATAAAAAATATTTAAACACTTACACAACTATATTTTTAAATATCCAGGAATTTTTAAGTCGAAGCTCTAATGTAGAAGAATTGATTCAGCGGATCCGGCGTTCACTCATGAGAGAAATTCGCCGTGAATATCCAACGATTGATTTTTATGATGAATTAGATCTGACGGAAAATATGAAGGAAATTTATGCTGAAACAAATGAGCCATTTATTATAATCATTGATGAATGGGATTGTATTTTTAGGGAATACGCAGAAGATAAAGCGGCTCAGGAACGATATCTGGATTTTCTTCGTGATTTTCTAAAGGATAAGGCACATATACATCTGGCATATATGACAGGAATATTGCCAATAAAAAAATACGGTACCCATTCTGCGCTCAATATGTTTGATGAATTCTCGATGGCAAATCCAGGTGTTCTGGCGCAATATGTCGGTTTCACAGAAAATGAGGTGCGCTGCCTCTGCTCAGATTATCAAATGGATTTGGCAGAAATCAAAGAATGGTATGATGGATATCGCTTTGAAAAAGCCTCTTCTATTTACAGTCCGCGTTCGGTTGTGGCTGCTATGACTTCTGGTATCTGCGATTCTTATTGGAACCAGACCGAAACATTTGAGGCACTGCGCGGATATATTGACATGAATTTTGATGGGCTGAAAGACGACGTTCTCAGCATGATGGCCGGAGAAATGGTACCGGTCAATACAGGCAGTTTCAGCAATGATATGACGACATTTCACAGCGAGGATGATGTCCTGACTTTGCTGATTCATCTGGGATATCTTGGATACGATTTCAGCCATAAATCAGTTTTTATTCCGAATAATGAAATCCGTGGAGAGTTTGTAAATGCGGTTTCGGTTTCTCAATGGGGAGAGGTCTCGAAAGCATTAAAAAACTCAGCTGATTTACTTAATGCTATCTGGAGAAAAGATGAAGAAAAAGTAGCTGTCTATATGGAACAGGCTCATTTTGAAACATCCCATTTACAGTATAATAATGAAAATGCACTGAGTTATACTGTATCACTGGCACTCTACGCTGCCAGAAACTTTTATCAGGTTTATCGTGAATTTCCATCGGGATCTGGATTTGCAGATATAGTTTATTTACCGCGAAAAGAATTTCCGGATAAGCCAGCTTTGATTGTCGAACTAAAATGGAACAAATCGGCCGAAGGCGCAATTCACCAGATATTAAAAAAACAATATTTCCAGAATCTGGAAGATTATTCAGGAAATATGCTGCTGGTTGGAATCAATTATGATTTAAAGACGCGAAAACATGAATGTAAAATTTTAGAATTTAAAAAATGAAAAGCAAGTTATTTGTCACGGCGGCAGTAAAAAGAGATGTTGATTGAGAAATCCTCTTTTTGCGGCCGATGTGATTTGACATCCAATTCAAATCTGAATCATTAAGCTGATAGCTTGATATAAGAGGACTCCGTCACTTCAGAGAAGTCTGAGGTGGCGGAGTCCTCTTTTTGTCAAGGTCGAACGTTGTACCGTTTACTAATTCAATCTTTCAAATATACCAGGCAGCGTTTCTTAAAAAAAGCAATTCCATAACACAAAATTTTATCATAGGAATCCTCAAATTCTTTTGCATACATTTTTTCATCGATCTGGGCAAGTGCTTTTTGGCAGGATTGTTTCATCTGGTCAAGCGTGCTGGAATATTTCACTTCAAAAAGGGCCAATTGTCCATTTTCAGAGTCGTAGACAATCACATCGCTTCGTCCTTCTCCATGCTCTTTATTCGACTCCACCACATAACCGGCACCAGTAAAAATACCTGCCAGAAATGCATGGTAAAAGTCTTCTCGGTAATCATGATAACTGATGGTTTTTCTTAAAAGTTTATTCATCTCATCCGTCATCCTGTCGCTGTTTCCATCCCATACCGCATGAAATAATTCTGTGCGGTTCCAATGCTTCGTTGATTCGTTAAACCATTTTATAATTGTTGACTCAAAAATATCTTTGATTTCCCTATTCGGAATCATCAACGCGGTTGTTCCATCTGGAATAGTTTCTTGAATATCCATCTCTCGAACGCGCGTCAGATAACCGGTTAAATATAAAATACTCCATAAGTTATCCTCGGAAGAATGAAGATAATCATAGGTTAAATTTTCTTCAATCTTTTGGAAAATATATCCGCCGGACAATAATTTTTCCAATTTCATTGTGATACTGCTTCCAGCATAATCAATGAAAGAGCGAATAATTGCATTATCGCTTGTATTCTTCCAATAACTCTCAGGCTTCATGGAAAGATTATGCTGAAGATCCCGAAGATAATTCATCACATCCCACGGGCAATATACATCAAAGCATCCGAAATGATAACCGTCATACCAGGCTTTAATTTCATCCGAATATTCGGCAGTATTGGATTCCTTTAAAATCTGATTTACATCGTTTTGTGTAAAGCCAAAATATTCATTTAATCGAGAATCTGTGATGGTATCCGAAACAAAATTATTGGTTCCAGTGAAGATACTTTCTTTAGCAATTTTCAAGCATCCTGTCACAACCGCAAAGCAGAGGCTGGAATTATCTTTTAATGAGGTACTCATCATTGCTTTCATGATTTCCAGCATTTCCTGATAATACCCATTGCTGCTTGCTTTCGCAACGGGAACATCGTATTCATCCAACAAAAGAATAACTGTCTTCCCATAATAAGCCTGCATCATTTTCATCAAAATCAGGATAGAACCCTTTACATCTGTTGCAGATGCAGTCTGATTTTTTAGTCGTTTAAAAATCTCTTTATATGCATCGCTGACGGCATCGCTTTGCTCCAAATAAGAGTATTCGATGCATATCTGGGATATGACAAATTTCAGCATATCAAAAGCACTGTCAAATGTAATCCCATCTACATCCTTAAAGGTAATAAAAAGAGTCGGACGCTGATTCATCCATGTTTGACAAATAGCTGATTCATGACTGATTTCCAAATCTTGAAATAACGAATGGTTATCATGTCGAATATCGAAAAAATGTTCCAGCATACTCATAGCCAGCGTCTTTCCAAATCGTCTGGGGCGAGTAATCAGCGTGACGTTTGCTGTGCTTTTCTTTAATAATTCCGAAATGAGTCCCGTTTTATCCACATAGTAATATCCATTTTCACGTATCTGAGAAAAATCCGAGACGCCAACCGGAATATTAAGATTCGTCATAGAATCATCGCTCCTTTCGAAAAATCAGGCTGTTTTTATTATCATATCATGAAAGGCTGGGGGAAACAAGGTGGAGAAAGAGATTGAACAGATAGAAAAAGTCCCCTGGGAATCACCCTAACAAAAAAGGGTTGTTACACCATATAAGTGCACAACCCTTTTCATTTTATTCAGATCTGCCACACGTTTGTGTAACAGCTCTTCTTTAAATGTTATTTGAGATATAGATTATTTATTAGCTACAGCGTTCTGTGCTGCCTCGTAAGCATCTGTATTCTCGTAGTGTGTAACGCCCAGTGCATCCTGATAAATTGCATTGTCGAACAGCTCAATCTTCGGTAATGTAGCGGCGTTCTTATAGGTGCCCTCAGAACCATCTTTAGTAGAAGAGGCAATCTCGTATGTGTTTCTGAACGTAAACTTAACGTCATCACCAAAATTTTCTACATCATACTCTTTAGAAGTAGATTTCTGAAGTTTACCTTTGTTGTTTACCAGATAGTATTTCTCGCCTACAACATAGATTCTGTAATCATCATCTGCTTCCAGTCTCTTGCCATTCCAGTAAAGGTAACCGGATTTCTCACCTGTATAACCCTGACCATTCTTACCATTCTTGGTCTCGAAGTAGTAGGTGTAGTTATCATCCTCTTCTTCAACATTAGCAATCTTGCCGGTCTTCATATAACCATCATTGTCGAAGTAGTAGAATTTCTTATCGATCATCTGTAAACCAGTCTGCATCTGACCAATTTCATTGAAGCAGAAGTTCTTGCCATTGATCTTGATCTTCTTGGTATATACTTTAGCACCGTCATCAGTTAAGTCAGTATTGTTCTTCTCACCGTCATCAGCTTTCTTAGCCTTACCGTCTTTGAAGTAATACCAATCGGTATCATCGCCTGCCTTAAGTGCATCAGCACCATCGATCTGATACCAGCCATCAGCTCTCCAGCCCTCTTCAACTACGTTCATGTAACGTACTTCAGAAGCGGTAGCTTCGATGGAATCGCTATCCAGTTTTGCATTGGAAGCCACGTTTGCTTTAACACCATTGATCCACTCATACAGCATCTGACCATGATTGTTGAAGTAGTAGTATTTACCGTTGATCTTTTTCTGCTTAGCGTCTTTGTACATCTTACCGTCGCTACCGAACCAGTACCAACCTTCTTCATCACACGGATCATCATCATCCTGAGAATCATGGCTTACGGCATCTGCTGCATCTTTCTCATCATCATCTTCGGAATCCGGAGCAGCTAACCACAGCCAAGAAGAGTTGGTTCTAGCACCGTCATCCTCTTCGCCTAAGTAGTATACGTTGTTGTTAGAATCAGCATACCAACCATACTGCATTTTTCCATCTTCATCGAAGAAGTAAGTCTTGCCATTGATCTTTTTATCATCAGAAGTGGTCTTTTTACCCTTGCTGCCGAAGTAGTACCAGCTTTCGCCATCCTCGTCCGGATCATCCTGATCGTCATCGGACACGGTCTTCTTCCACTCGTTAGTCAGCATATGACCATCTTCAGCTACATAGTAGTCATCGTCTACCCAAGAATCTGTCAGCATGTTGCCGTCATCATCCAGATAGAACCACTTACCACCGTCTTTTTTCCACTCGCCTGTTACCATCTCATCGTCGCTGTCATAGTAGTGCCAAACACCAGCGTCATCTTTCTCCCAACCAGCTGCGAAAGAAGTCATGGAAGCACCCATAGCGAGTAAAGCTGCTGCAGAAAGTACTGCAACTAATTTAGTCTGCTTTCTCATAATTAATGCACTCTCCTTTTTACTTTTTGAAATAATTTTCTCGAAATCCTAACTGCATTACCAGGTCATTATACTTCGGATATAGAAAAGTATCGGGAGGTGGGATTTGTCGATTTTTCGTTTCTTTTTTTCGTTGACTTTTCTTTCTTTCCCAAATACAATAGAAGAAAGAAAGAAAGAAAGAAAGAAAGAAAGAAAGAAAGAAAGAAAGAAAGAAAGAAAGAAAGAAAGAAAGAAAGAAAGAAAGGTGAATAGTATGCTTTCGTTTGAGAATCAAGAGGTGGAATTTAAGCAAGAATATGTACCTGAGATTCGAAAAGAAGTAATTGCCTTTGCAAATGCTTCTGGAGGTACTATTTTGATTGGTGTTAGAAAAGATGGAGCAATTATTGGCGTAGATGATCCAGATGCAATCATGCTTCAGGTTGCAGGTTCTTTAAAAGATTCTATCGCACCTGATATTATGCCTTTTGTCAATATAAAAACTGTGGAAATTGACGGAAAAACGGTCGTTGAAATTAATATTGCAACAGGAACGAATCGTCCATATTATATTCGGGAAAAAGGTCTAAAGCCCAGTGGTGTATATGTTCGAAAAGGAAGTTCTTCACAACCCATGACAGATGAGGGCATCCGGGAAATGATCATTCAAAGCGGCAGATGTTCCTATGAAACAAGCCGAAGCATGAATCAGGATTTGACATTTGAGTATTTTGAAAATGAGATGCACAAACGAAAAATTGCGTTTGGAAGATCACAGATGCAAACATTAAAACTGATAGGTGATGATCATTTATACACAAATCTTGCATTGCTATTATCGGATCAATGTGAAGTAACAACAAAAGTGGCTCTTTTTCAAGGAACAGATAAAGCGGTTTTCAGAGATAGAAAGGAATTTTCTGGTTCTATTTTAAAACAATTGGAAGACGTTTATCAGTTTATTGATTTAAACAATAAAACGCAAGCCAGTTTTTCGGGTTTAATCCGTATTGATAAAAAAGATTACCCAGAAGAGGCAATCAGAGAATCTCTTTTAAATAGTATTGTTCATCGAGATTATTCGTTTAGCGGAAGTAATCTTATAAATATTTATGACGATCGTATAGAAATTGTCTCATTGGGAGGATTGGTTTCCGGACTGGAATTAAATTCTATTTTTCTGGGTGTATCGCAGCCAAGGAATCCTAATTTAGCAGCTATTTTTTATCGCATGATGTTAATAGAAAGTTATGGTACAGGAATTGGAAAAATTCAACGAGCCTATGGAGATAACGAAAAAAAGCCTTTTTTTGAAACAGCAAAAGGTGTTTTCCGTGTTACACTTCCAAATAGAAACGAAGGAATACAAAAGCTGTCAAAACCAAGGAAACGTCTGGTAGCAGTTTACCGACAGCCGCTATCTTCTGAAAAAGCTGAAATTCTCTCATATGTAGCAGAGCATAAAAAAATAACAAGAAAAGAAACCGAAGCGCTTTTAAATATAGGTACAACAAAAGCGTATAGGATCTTAAAGGAATTATCCAGTGCCGGAAAATTGCATATAAATGGTTCTGGAAAAAATGTTTATTATACAGGAGAGTAAGCGATTAGCTAAATCAGAACTTAAACGTGCAAACTGGAAGCTCGGATTCCGATTCAGCTTTGCTGACCTGAAAAGATGAAAGAAACCAAATATACCGTTAAATACACGACCGGTTTCAAAAAAGACTACAAACGAGCCATAAAGCGTGGCATGAAGATCGAGCTGCTGGAGCAGGTCGTAGCATTGCTGGCAATGGGCGAGCCGCTGCCGGATAAGAACCGCGACCATGACCTGTCCGGCGATTGGGCAGGTCATCGGGAATGTCATATTCTCCCGACTGGCTGCTTGTGGATGGTGTTTGTCAGCGTGTCAAAATTCTCATACTTGTCAATCAAGGCTATAAATTTCTCTGCTGATTTCTGGCTCTGCTCGTAGCCGGTAACAGCCTTTTCCAGTTCCGCGATCTCAATCTCAAGTTCGTCTTGAAACAAAAATGCTCTAAGTGATTTCTTCACTAACCATGACAAATATCATGATTAAGAAGTCACTTAGAGCATATATCACTTCTTGTTTATCTGTCTTTATTTTTCTTTTGGCTGCACGCAGCGGCTGAATCCCCGCTCGCTTACATAAAGTACGGCTGCGGCCGGAATTGCTGTTACGCAGACAACCAGCAGGTTAAAAATCCATTTAAAATTGGTAATGAAGTGCAGGCTCTGCGGAACTGTGATTTTATCATATAAAAATGCCAGAATCTGTGGATCTCTGGTTAAAGTAAATGCTAAAAATGCCACTCCGATTCCCAGCACAATCGCCATGCCAAAAAGGATTCCCCAGACACTCCAGGTTGTTTTTGTATTAGCTGTCATACTCGATTGCCTCCTTAAAATTGATGGCTTTAGTGTAACGCAAAGATGTGTTCCTTTTGTGAAGAATACATAAAATTTCTGGTTATCTTTGTAAAAAGTATTTTATATACAAAAAGCAGCATACAGAGGCACGATTTTCTTGTTTTCATCAAATACAATTAATGTTGTTTCGCGGACAATCGTCTGACTGGATATATGAGAAAGAATCGGAACCAAGTATTCAGGACTAATGTCTTCATCAAATGTCTGCTTAAGCTTTGGATTTGTATCAAAATTAAAGTAAACAGTATTTTCGTAATGGGTACGTCCAAATTCGAGAACAGAATAGGTTTTGCCTACCTGTCTGGCCCCCTGCAATATCAATGGTTTGCGATGTTTACTGTTTTTCCAGTATTCTAAAAATATTGTAATTTTTCGATACATGAAAACACCTCCCGATACTTTTCCATATCCGAAGTATAATGACCTGGTAATGCAGTTAGGATTTCGAGAAAAATATTTCAAAAAGTAAAAAGGAGAGTGCATTAATTATGAGAAAGCAGACTAAATTAGTTGCAGTACTTTCTGCAGCAGCTTTACTCGCTATGGGTGCTTCCATGACTTCTTTCGCAGCTGGTTGGCAGAAAGATGACGCTGGTGTTTGGCACTACTATGATAGCGATGATGAGATGGTAACAGGCGAGTGGAAAAAAGATGGCGGTAAATGGTTCCACCTCGATGATGAGGGAGATATGGAGACCAACACATGGGTAGACGATGACTACTATGTAGGCGAAGATGGCGCTATGCTGACAAACGCTTGGAAGTATACTATGTCTGATGATGATCAGGATGATCCGGATTCCGATGGTAAGCATTGGTACTATTTCAACAACAAGGGTAAAAAAGTTGCTGATCAGGATAAGAAGATCAATGGTAAGACATACCTTTTCAACGAAGATGGTGAGATGCTGTATGGTTGGCAGGATTGGCAAGGAGCTATTTACTACTTCGGTGAAGAGATGGATGGCGCAAGAACAGAGAATAAGTGGCTGTGGCTTGAGAAATCCGGTATGTTAGATACTGATGAGGATGTACAGAAAACAGTTCCTGGTTGCAGTGAAAATGACATCTGTGATGACGAAGGTTGGTACTGGTTCAATGCTTCCGGTAAGATGTACAAAGACGCCGCTAAGAAGAAAATCAACGGAAATCCTGCAAGTTTCTGCAGTTCCTTCGGATTGTTGAAGCGGCTGATATCACC
>NZ_QUDY01000009.1:0-127814 GCF_003477745.1 Clostridium sp. AF35-15
TTTCTGGCACTTCCATTAATGATTACAATTTTCATGCGTGTATCCTCCAACTTTCGATTTTCTTAATTCTACAAACTCGAATTTATCTTGCAATTAGAAACCATTTATCTTGTATATGGTTCAGTGTCTTTTCCATCATATACAAATGCTTTTATATCCGTATTTTCATCAACCTCAGCATGAATACCTACCGTGTATTCTTTATCTGTAACATTCTGAAAAGAATAGCAACCGCCAGCAGGAATACTGTCAGATACAAGTTCCTGTTTTCCTTCACAGAGCAGATGTACAGTAATGTCAAAATCGTTTCTGTTCTGGACTGTCAACACGCCTGTATTAGACAAAATTTTTGCGTCAGAATATGTAATTACATAGGAATCAGGCGTTGACTTTTCCGCACAGACCACAGAACACTCCCACTGTGTCTTTGCTTTTGCTTTTCGATAGGCTTCCGAAGACTTATATGTTGAAAATATAATCATTGTACTTATAGCAAGAATGCCAATGATGACAAACGCTATTGTTACTTTTTTCTTCACAACCATCACCTCCACACACAAATTCCGATTTGTTGCTTTCATAATACCACATTTTCATTTCACGCTCAATACAGTGAAAAGCAGCCACTACTACAGTGACTGCTCATGCTCAGTTGTATCGCTCCACAGCCCCGATCTGGATTTGCAGGGCTTTTGTCAGCTTGGTCATAACAACATCATCTCTCACAGCACCTCGCCGTTCCAGCAAATACTTTTTGTCGATGGTTTCCACCTGTTCGGCCAGAGCCAGACTGTTCTGTGGCAGACCCGTTCCACAACCTCGCGGGATGTAGACATGGGTGGGGAGCATCCTTTTCTTATAAATCTTGGAGGTCAGCGGAACGACCGTGATGACCGGGGAATGCTCATTTGCACGGTTGTTGCTCACGATGACCGCCGGACGGATACCGCTTTGCTTACAGGTGTCTATGTTCTGACCGAAATCCACGAAATAAATATCTCCACGCTTACACATCGTAATCCACCTCGCTTAACTCAGCATATACGCCACGACCTCATCGTCATGACGCTGATACATTTTTTCCAGTTCCACGATAGCCTTTGCCCGGTAGTTGCCGACCGATCTCCGGCTGATATAATGCTTTTCCGCTACCTTGTCCCAGGTCATCTGACCAAAGACCAAATCAGAAAGCACCGTTCCGGGCATCCCACTGACGGATTTGACCGCACTCTCGAAAAAGCGAAGCTCCTCCGTCAGATCCAGATATTCCTTTTCCAGATGCTCGTACCATTCCTGGTTGATACGCTCCATCCGTTCCCGGTAGTTCAGGGCAATGCTGGCGGTCTTATTGGCGGTGCCGCTGGTCTGCACCCGTTCACCCTCCGGCTGGGAGAAATACATCGTATCAATCATCTCCTGTTCCGTGATGCCTCGAAAATCAGAAATCTGGTGGAACAGGCAACGCTGCTCCGTTTTCATTTTCGGGTAGTCACGGATAAGCTGTTCTATCCTTTCGCTCATTCCTAACCTCCAATTCTCGCCCGAACCGCCTCGATCAGAGCCGACTGGCGTGTATCCTTATTTTCCAAAGCCCACATGACATCCTCGTCATGAGTGCCTTTCGTGACAATGTGGTGGATGACCACCGTGTGTTTTTGCCCTTGCCGCCAGAGTCTTGCATTCAACTGCTGGTACAGCTCCAGCGACCAGGTAAGTCCGAACCAGACGATGGTGCAACCTCCATCCTGCAGATTCAGACCATGTCCAGCCGATGCCGGGTGGATCAGTGCAAGTGGGATCTTTCCGGCATTCCAGTCATCGATGTCCTTTGCCGTATCAATGCACCGGGCATTTTTGAACCGAGCCTTGATACGCTGGAGGTCGTGCTTATACCAGTACGCCACCAGAAGGGGCTTGCCGTTTGCCGCTTCGACCAAATCTTCCAGGGCATCCAGCTTTCTGTCATGGATGGGGATGATCTTTTTGTCTTCGCCGTACACCGCACCATTCGCCATCTGGAGTAGCTTGTTTGAAAGGGCTGCGGCATTGGCGGCATCCAGTTCCTCATCATCGATGGAAAGAACCATATCTTTCTGGAAGTCATCGTACAGCTTCCGTTCCTTCGGACTCATGGAAACCTCGATGCGGTTATCGATCCGCTCCGGCATATCCAGATAATCTGCAGCTTTCATAGAAATACAGATATCTGAAATCAAAGCGTAGATTGCATCTTCTACACCTTCACGGGGTTTGTAGCTGTAGATGATCTCCCGGTTTCGCTTATCCGGCAGGAAGAACCGATCACGGAACCCCCCGATGAACCGACCGAGCCGCTGTCCCATATCCATCAGATACATCTGGGGCCACAGATCCAGCAGTGTGTTCGGAGCCGGTGTGCCTGTCAGACCAACGATGCGAGTGACCATCGGACGAACCTTCTTCATGGCTTTGAACCGTTCAGCCTTATTGGACTTGAAGCTCGACAGCTCATCGATCACGACCATGTCGAAATCCCAGTAGTGGTTCTTCACCAGCCATGCCACATTTTCACGGTTGATGATATACAGAAATGCTTTCCTCTGCAGGGCGGCTTTCCGTTCTGCTGCAGAACCCAGGACCAGGGAGGAGGTAAGGCCGGTGAGGTGTTCCCATTTTGCCAGTTCCTTTGGCCATGTGTCTTCAGCTACTCGCTTCGGTGCAATCACCAGAACTCTGCTCACATCGAAGCTGTCCAGTGCTAACTGCCACAGAGCCGTAAGGGTGATGACCGTTTTTCCAAGACCCATATCTAGCATCAGGCAGCAGATGCTCTGATTCAGAATGAAGTCCGTGGCGAACTGCTGGTAGTTATGCGGTTTGTATTTCATCCAGAACACCTCCAATCATTTCTGGTCTATCAACACAGTAAACGGAAAATCCTAACGCTCGGAGCTGCTCGGCTCTCTTGACCTGCAACGGACGCATCTTCTTTCCGGGTGCCTTCATTTCCACAAATGCCAACCTGCCACCGGGGAAGAGAACCAAACGGTCAGGCACCCCATCCAACCCCGGCGAAACAAATTTGACTGCCAGCCCACCACGCTTTTTTACCTCCGTGGTCAGCCTGCTCTCTACATAACTCTCACGCAAAAGACCATCTCCTTTCCTGTTTCCTTTTGCCGTTTCCAGATAGCAAAAAACTCTTACGCGCGTACAGGTACATACACACACCTGTTTCTTTCTTCTTTTATATCTACACACTCTCAATAGGGAGCTTTTTAGGAAACATGGGAAACAACCACGCTTTTTCGCTGACCGCTGTGGCAATTTCCCTGTTTCCGCACTGTGTTTCTGACTACCGTATGGGAATCATCCAGAAACACCTCATGGGTTTCCGTGTTTCTCATCGGCAACACGGATGAAGGCTTTCTGCACACCATAACCGGGGATACGCATCTTGCCGGAGGCATTGCCCTCGTAGCGTTTCCAGCCGGGGATCTTGTTCAGAATGGACTCGACCTCATAGGATTCTGTCCGCTTCAGATTCTGGCGTTCCTTACCAAAGCACTCGCACCAAATCTCCATGATGCAGACACGCTCACGGCGTACAGTACCCGTGGCCGGAACACCGCCAAATTCGCTACCGCCGAGGAAGCTCCTGCGCTGGTACAGATCCATCTTGTCCCAGCCCTCCGGCAAAAGGGTGTCGAGATAGTCCGCCACGATGCCTTCACGGTCATCGGACTCCATTGCATCCTGCTGACGGGCATAGGCTTCCGCAGCCACACGGCCGGAAAGGAACAGCTCCTCGCCCTGGTGGTAACGCTCGATAGCTTCAGCCCAGATCTGGTCGATGTCAGTCATCTCCCACGGATGGTGTGCGCCTTTGCCAGTCACATGGACAGGCCAGAAACGGCGGTTACCTGTGATGTCACGAAGGAAACCGCCCTCGGAGTTGGTGCTACCCACGATGATGCAGGTGCGTGGATGGCTCTCAACCACGATGCCATAGGACTGACGGAACTTATCATCTGTGCGGGTGACAAAGGATTTCACCGTTTCCACATCGACCTTTTTGATGCCCGCCAGTTCACCCAGCTCCAGAATCCAGTAACCCTGCAGTTTCTCTGCCGCAGTCTTATCCTTCATATCAGAGATGGAAAGGCTGTCCGAATACCACTGCCGACCCAGCAGAGCAAAGAAGGTAGACTTGCCCACACCCTGGGGACCGTTCAGCACGAGGATCGAGTCGAACTTCACACCCGGCTCATACACACGGGCAACTGCTGCTGTGAGGGTCTTTCTGGTGACCGCACGGACATACGGCGCATCATCCGCACCGAGGTAGTCGATGAGCAAGGTGTCCAAACGCTCCACGCCATCCCACTGGAGGGTGGCGAAGTAATCCTTGATGGGGTGATACTGCCGTTCTGCAGACACCACTGCCAGCAGAGCATCTTTGAATTTGGTCGGTGACCAGATGCCATAGACCTTCTCAAAGTACAGCTTGGCATTTGCCACATCTGCATCCGCCCAGCCCGGTTTTACCTGTGTCCAGGGAATATCACCGATCACATCAATACTGCTCTTGAACTCGTTAAACACGATGGATTTCAGATTTGGGTCGTGCCGCACGATGGTAGCAATATTGTTCAGGGTATCTTTGACCTTGCCCTGCTTGTCCAGTTCCAGAAGGGTCTGCCAGTCCTCATCGGTGACTTCTTCCTCAAACTCAGCCTGGGCGAGATGTACACGCTCCTTGGCAAGTTGGATCTTGACCTTATCATCCTGCACGGCAAATTCCTGCATTGCCTTAAAGGACGGCAACTTGACGGGATCTGCGTCTGGGTCGGCCTTGGCATCCAGTGAGCCGAACTTATGGATACGCACTACATCAAAGGCGTTCATCAGCCGACCGCAAGCGGGATCGGTAGCATGATGGCTGTATGCGAACTTGCCCTCATACACCACAACACCCGCCTGGGAGTCTGCCGGAATATAATCGAAACGCCCCGGCATGGCACTGTGCTTATAGACATCGGGGAGGAAGGTTTCGATGGCATCCTGGATGGAATAAGTCCGGCAGAATGCTCCGACCGTTCCAGGCTTGGTAAGCGGATCTGCCTGCTTTTTGATGTCACGCTGAACGATGCTCTGCTGCCGCTTGGATACCGGCCACTCTGCAGAGTTATGCCAATCCGTGTATCGAGCCAGGATCTTGTCTGGGTCCAACAGTTCGCCCTCCATCTCGTGGAAGATGAACTCGCCATCTGAGGAAGTGCTGGGCCAGTACATCAAACGGCTCGGCTCATAGGTCGTGTCATCGAACAGCTCGATGCCGATGTCCTCTGCGACCTTTCTGGCTACCGCACAGTATTCATCTGGAGTCACCTCGCGGGACAGAGGAATGACCAAACGCAGACGAGGTTTTTCCGGCGTGTGCTTATGGGTACTGTAGAAAAAGCAATGGAAGGAAAAGAACATCTCTATCTGGTCGATGATGTCTGGGGTAGCGTAGTCCATGTCCAGCGAAAGACCAGAACGGGTCAGCACACAGTCCTTCTTGCGGCGTCCGCCTTTGAGGGTGCCGAGGACGAAACCACCCACGTCCTTGATGTCATCCTGCTTTGCCTTGCTGAGTTTGCGGTACTGCTCGACCGTTTCGGCAGTACGATGGGTTGTGGAAATACGGTCACGGAACTCGGAAAGTTCCATATCGACCAGATTCCATTTTTTATCCATACGGGAATTACCTGTACTGATTCTCATTCCAATCCCTCCTTGAAGTTATCGATATTCCGCTGGAGCATCTCGCGCTGGCGGGCAGCTTCCTTCGCCTGGGCAATGTGATATTTGTACTCGTAGGCGTGTTCGACAGATGCCGCCTTTTTCATAGAATTTGCTTCACGGCTGTCGTAGAAAGCGACCCGGCGGGTCATGAACTCCAGCAAGCGGGTCTTATCCGCCTGGGTGCAATAGCGATGGATGAGCCGGAATACCTTCTTCGCCTTTGTCTGGGGGCAAGGGAAGAAACGCTCCAGATTCAGTTCGATGTACCCAGTCGGATAATTGATTTTCAGTTTCTTTGCATCGGCTTCCACATTGCGGACTGCGATGTGTGCCGTAGGATCGGGATAGCCCTCTCCGTTATTCCTGCTGATTCCCATGAGCAGTACCTCCTTAGTCTTTTTTGTAAAATGCACATTCGTAGCCATCTGCACGAAGGGGCAGACCAGCCGCCCAGTCCGGGGCAATTGCCATCATCTTGCAAACCTCTTCCACGCTTGAAACACCCTCCGGCACTTCAAGCACAGCTTCATCGTGGATGTGCATCACGATTTCAAATCCGGCATCTCGCAGCCGGAGCATGGCAAGTGCCAGCAGATCACGGGCTGTGGCCTGGACGATGTTCTCGACCAGCTTCGGCCCGTAGGTTTCGATCCGCATCCACTTCTTGCTCTCACCAACACCTTCATAGGAAAGGCTCTCCCGTCCGAAACGGTTCATGGTCATGCGGGGCTTGATGTAGGAAAGATTTCTGCCGGACGGTAAGGTAACAAACAGGATGCCGGAGCGATAGGTGAAGCACAGATTTCCATAGGAAACGGATGTCTTTTCCCGAACAGCCCTCACTGCTGCCGCATCCACATCCCACCAGAATTTTGTGATATGAGGATTGGAGCCACGCCACTGATTGACCAGCGGCTGGAGTTCTTCCTCTTCCATTCCCATCTCCAAAGCTCCCATCGAGGTCAATGCCCCAACGGAGCCACCGTAACCAAGAGCCAGTTCTGCAATCTTGCCCTTCTGCCGGAGGTGACCGTTCACGCCATGCTTGACCACGGGGACACCGAACATCTGCGTGGCAGATGCACAGTAAATATCGCCGCCCTGTTCAAAGGTGTCGATACGCCATTGCTCCCCAGAGAACCAGGCAAGCACTCTGGCTTCGATTGCGGAAAAGTCAGCCACAATGAACCGACAGCTCGGTTTTGGAATGAAGGCAGTACGGATCAGTTCCGACAGCACCCCAGGGGTGGAATCGTACAGCAAATCAACCAGGTCGAATTGCTGATTTTTAACGAGATCACGGGCAAGCTCCAGATCCTCGATATGGTTCTGGGGAAGATTCTGAACTTGCACCAGTCTGCCAGCCCATCTGCCCGTTCTATTTGCACCGTAAAACTGAAGAAGTCCGTGTACTCGACCATCTGAGCAGACCGAACGCTCGATGGCTTCGTATTTCTTCACAGAGGTCTTAGCCATCAAAAGCCGGAGCTTCAATACCTCCAATACTTCGCCATCTGCATTGCCGATGAGAGACTTCACGGCTTTTTTATCTAATTTCTCTGCTTCCACGCCACGCTCCGCCAACCAGCCTTTGATCTGGACTGGAGAGTTGGGGTTGGAAAGACCAGTAAGCTCATAGGCTCTGGCGGTAACAGCATCCTTGTACTGGTTATCGCAGAGGACGGCATTTGCCGCCAGTTTCTGGTCAACCAGGATGCCACGATCGTTGATTTCCTGGTCCATCTGGTAGAACTTCATCTCCTGTGCTGGGATCGGGAAGTTCCGAAGTTTATATCTGATTTCACGCTCTGCATCCACGTCCCGGATACAATATGTTTTGAACCGCACCCATTTCTCCGGCTCGTCCTCTGGGCGATTCCTTGTCCTGCCACCGTTCACTTTGGTTGGCTTGCACGGCATGGAGAAGAATCGAACCAGATCAACGCCTTCTTTCAGCTTTTTCCGCTGTATGTTCAGCACCTCACCAACACCGTCCAGCGAAAGCGGAAGTGCCAGCATAGCAGACTGAACGGCGGTACACTGCCATGCTACAGGAGAAAGGCGATGCCCCAGGTATTTGGAAATACACGTCCGTTCAAAAGCGGCGTTGAATGCAGTTTTCACGATGCTCTCATCTTCCAGAGCATCCAGCACACGCTGCGGCAGTTGCTCTCCACAGGCCATATCCACAATCTGTGTATCCTCGTCATCAAAGGCATAAGCGAACAGCAGAATTTCAAAATTAGGACTGTCACTGTATGCGTAAACACCGCACTTCTGCAGGTCTACATCTGAATAAGTTTCAATATCGATAGCCAACAGGCTCATGTAACCACTCCTCTCGAAAATCTATATTCCGTCAGCACAGACGGATTTAATATGTATGGGGAGAACGGAGAACCGTCCTCCCCAGAAGATTAGGACAGGAAGTCCTCATCATCCTCAGTCTGGAAGTCATCGGCAGCAGAGGTGCGACCGCCCAGGCTCTCGCCATCCTTCAGCTTCTGGATGTTGCCCAGACCAGCGGCGATGCCACGGTTGCCATTGCTGTTGTACCCATAGAAGGTCACGCTGATCTTGCCGTAGCAGCCGGAGTAAACCTCGGACTGGTCGAGGATAGGCTGAACTTTGCTGTCCACGACCTGCGGAGCCTGACGGCTGTTTGCGTTGAAGAAGTAACAACCCGCATAGGCTTCGTCATCCGGGCGGTCGATATCACCGTCACGCAGAGGGAGCTTGAGGTTGGCTGGAACCTTACCGCCCCACTTAGAAACGGAGTCCTTCTTGGCCTGTTCGATAGCCGCCTTGATCGCATTGACGGTCTTAGTGTCGCTCTTCGGGATGATAGCGGATACGCTATACTTCGGATCGCCGCCATTCACGGAATCCGGCTCCCAGCAGTGCAGATAAGAAAAACGGCAAGGTACGATAACTTTGGTGTTGTTCTGATTGTTCATGGTTTAATCCTCCTGAAAATCCGCCGCAGCGGTTGATTGTGTGATTGCTTCTCTCTTGTCGGAATCCGGCACGAGGGTGATTTTGCCCTGGGGTTTGTACACATACTGCCCAAGGACACGGGCAAATTCCTTCTTGCCCATCAGACGCTCCATCTCGGTAACACCGATGAGCGACTGTTTGTAGATGTCGGTGTACCCAGCGGCTTTGGCGGCTTGCTCCACCTCGGCATCACTGGAATATTTGCGGTTGCTCCGACCCTCCACCAGCTTGTAGCCTGTCCACTGTTTTCCGTGGACGATGGCCTGATCCTGGGCATAGGCGTAAACATCAGCCGACCACTTTGCCAGTTCATCCGATACCTTCAGCACCTCTGCAATTTCTGCATCGGACAGAAGGACAGGCTGACGAAATTCCATCTGTGCCAGTTTCAAAAACTCCTCGGCTCTGGCACGACACTGATTCCGGGCCTTGCAGAATCGGCACCAGCTTCCGGCATGGAACTCTCCGGCACCTGTCATTGCCATTGCCGAACGAGGTTTCAGAACTTCCTCACCCCATTTTTTGAGGTCAGCGGGGGTGATATTCCAAGAGCTGTAGTTATTGATACGGGGCTGGTAAATCGTGAGCCGGACAGTTTCCACATCGTAGAGCATCTCGTCCGTTGCCAACACGCCGAGACCATAGGCCATAAGCTGGGGATTTTCTACGGCACTAACTTCCACTCCGCGCCCCAGTTTAAGATCAATAATGTGAATGACCTTATCCGTGACGATGACCATATCCGCCGTGCCGAAACAGTCGGTGGCGTAGTCGGAAATATCGACTCGCTGCTCTACTGCGAACACAGGCTGTTTGCACTCACGCTTGGCATCTTCAATCTCACCGATGACGAAGGAAACATAATCATCCACGGCTTCCAGCAGGTCATCCGAGTAGTAATCCGACACTGGGCGTTTAGTGCGAAGTTTCAGGTGCTTTTTGATAAGGTGTTCTGCCAGAGCGTGTCCGGCAGAGCCTTCAGCGGCATAGGAACTCTCCTCATCGGCATACTGCTCTCCCAGCACCAGGGAAGGGGTACAGTTCAGAGTACGGTGCAGCGCCGAAGGTGAGTTCCGTGCGTGGGCCCCCATTAGAGGGCCTCCGCATCTGCCAGCAATGCCGAGTAGTCCTCCGGCTTGACCCCAGACAGCTTGCCGGAGTCATACTTCAGCAGAAGATCCTTGACTTCCTTACGCTTGCCGTCCTGGGACTTCGCCGCCAGTACAGCACGGACTTCCTCGATGGTGATCTTCTTCTCCTCAGCTTCAGCCTGGGGAGCAGGCTTGTCCGTTGCATCTGCCTTGGCAGGCTTATCTGCGGTAACTGCTGCCGGAGCTTCAGCCTGTGCCAAAGCACGATAGCCAGCCGCCAGCTTTTCAAACCCATCTGCGATGGTCAAAAATACATCTTTCATAGTGTTTTCATCCTTTCTTAGTAGCGGTAAAACAAGAGACCCTTCACGATACGGCGATAATCAGCATCAAGACGGTCATCCAGGAGGATGGTTGCCGTATCGATCTGACGGAGCTTCTCATCATAGAGGATTGCAGGCACCTTGGCCTTCTTTGCCTCGTTGATCTCATATTCCATACCGTTGGTGATTGTCGTGCCGATGATCCACATCCTGTCGCATTCCTTCATCAACTCCACGCCCATCTTGATGCCCTTGATACGCTCATACTGGTCGTTGTCATCAAGGAACTGCGGGAAATAGAGATGCGGAACAACAGGGATGTAACCGCTGTTAATCAGCACACGAGCCACAAACTTGGCGAGCTTGAGATTCTTCTCCACATCGCCTTTCATCGGGGAACAAACAAATACTTTTTCCATAAAAATTCACCAGACCTTTCATTTCATTCGGGGGTGTATCCCGTTATTGCCGAGAACCCTTCGGCAGGGCGAAAGCGTCAAGAATGCTCTTCATCACAGCTTGCTGTTCCGGCTGCAGTCCAGGAAGCAGTTCTGCAAGAAGATTTTCTTGCTCTTGGTTGAGGTAACGCCGACCAGAAGACCATCCAGGTAATGCCTTGATTCCGCCGCCGTGTCCCGGTACCATTTCAAAGGCGGTGCAAGGGGTGATGGCATCAAGATCGCTACGGATGGTATTTCTTGAAACACCAAACTCCGCCATAAGCTCTTTGATACTGGTTTCGCGCTTGTCCGAGATATAATCACGGATGGCGAACTGTCGTTCAGCTTGTGTCATGTCCTTGCACCTCCTTTCGCTTTCGATGTACTCAGATTACAGGTCAAAGGGTCAGTCTCACTGCACCTTTGAAATCAGTTTTGAAAAAATGTTGTTTGCATTTTTCTCCAGCGATTTGGCACAAAAAATAAAGGCCGGAGTATGGGCTGTACGAATACAGCCTTACTCCGGCCTTAGTGGTGGCAAATGCCCCGGTGGTCAGTCAGTAATGCAATCTATCTGTTGCGACCCAGTCTTTTCTGAGCCACGGTTTTTTCAGTTTTAAGTGTGTCTAAGTCTCCTGTGAAGAAATGCCTGCATTTCGGACACATCACGGAAACAGTGACTTTGGCTTTTCCATCCGCCAGTACCTCGCCTTTGCTACACCAAGGGCAGATGAGGTGACGGTCAAAATTGTTCTGCATGGCACGGTTGCCCCTTTCTTTTTTTTACATCGTAACAGAACGCCACCCCACACTAAATCCCATATGTAAGACTTCTTTTAGGGATGTTCTCTTTACGCTTTTTACGCCATTCTGCGTAACGCTAAGGTAAAAAAAGCAGTAGCCCACAACCTGTCGGTGAAGCAGGCTACCGTATCATGCACATTAGAAGGCAACAGCAAATTGTCTGTGCTGTTCCAGATATTCATCTTCAGTCATCAGAAGTCCCAGTCGCTTAAGCTGTACATTGGCAGCGGCTTTGGAAACTCCGAATATATTGGAAAGGTTCTCAGTCAGAGCAGTTACGCCCAACTCATAATCCCAATCAAGTTCATCCGGGGTGACAAAAATGCCATCACGGAATCCGGCTTTACGATTCAGTTCCATCGCAGTCGGAACAAAGGTCTGGCGGGGCATAGCAACAGATGCCGCATAAACATCAGCCTGATGCTCCCGATAATCCTCTTGCGTCCACTTCGTATAGTCACGGCTCCGGGCAACGCCCTCCAAAGCGTTCATACGGCAGCACACAACAGACGCGCCTTCCTCTTTCTGTAAACCAAAATCGAAAAGGGAAAGCTGTCCATCACATCTGCGATAAACCGCAGGGTGCATACAGAAATGCCCGCCTTCGTGCAACACGGTAAACTGGGCAAAGCCCTCCTTGCCAGGTTGCATGGTGGAATTATCAATAAGGATGGTGTTCGCAGGTACCCGCTGTTTGCGGATGCACAGGTTTTCTTTATCAAAAACACGCACCATATCATCGTTGAAAACAGTTGCTCCAGCGATCTGGGGTGTATTTTCCGGATAGTAGATATCCATGTAGTCCACATTGGCACCCAGGTAGCTTTCGATAAAGTGCAGGGACTTAATCTTTCCCGGCTCTTTCAGCAGTTTGGGCTTATAATCCCCAACCTGTGCCTCTGCGAAATCCATGATATCGGTATTCTTAACAACGGGAGTCTGATCCCGATGTCGCTTGCTACAGTGGAAATCAATCAATATTGTTACCTCGTTTCTTTTCAATATTTCGGATGAAGGTTTTCCAGTCCTCTTCCGATGCTACTCCTGCGTTAGACATTCGTAAGGCAAACCTTGCCATTTCACCTATTTCAGAATGCATCATGATATCATCGATGTCGGATGGAATTTCACCTCGGTCACGAGCAGCCAAATCATACATAAGAGCCTTGTCCTCATCGGATAGGTTGAGATATGAACAAAACTGCTCTATCTTATCACTGTCAAAAGGTTTTCTCCGGCACTGCTCGATGTCACTAAGCATACTAAGGGAAACGCCCAGTACGGTCGCAAGGTCTTTTAGCGTCAGGTCTCTTTCATCTTGTAATCTTTTCTTTTTTATAAATTCTCCAAATCTCATATTCTTTTCTTGCATTGTCATTTTCCTCCTGCCGCGCTGTAATTACGCATTTTACGCCTATTACGCCGTTCTGCGTAATATTATACAGTGTGGCAGAAGAAAAGTCAAGCCACCTCATTTATTTGGAATCATCGGAGGATTTACCAAGGTTCGGAAGTTCCCACCCCATTTCCTTAAAAAGCTCTTCTGCTATTTTCCTGGAGGCTTCCCGTTCTTCTGGTGTGATTTTTGCCTGCTCCTCCTCGTACCTTCTCTGGGATTCCCGACTTTCGGCAACATACTTTATCGACTCTCTTAGCACCTGGCTTGGATGCTTTAGAACCAATGGGCTGTCTTTTTCTTCGGGGAGTTCCTCATCAAAAAGCTCAATTTCGGTCTGACGGCTAATTTCGATCATTTCCGCAACGACCTGCTCAAAGCGTTTCTTCTGATTTTTTACAAAACCATTAGTTCGAAGAATCTCCTGCTTTTCCTTTAACAGTTCCTGGTATCTGGTGTTCTTTCCCAGTGCATTATCCAGAATGAGTGTGCGGTTAAAGTCCAACATTGCTTCGTCATTATCCATTTCAGCGGCTTCCTGCATCGCATAATCAGTAAGTTCCTCGTGTCGAGTGTCGTGGTAACAGCTCTGAATCTCGGAAACATAGTTGCGGAGTTCTTTAACTTTGGAGCATACAAAGTCAAAAAAGCAGGCTTTATCGTCTGTGTTCATGCCAAACAGATCATCCTCGTAATCATTGATGTCCTGACATAATGCCTGGATTTCTACATCCAATTTTTGCCGTTCAACTCGCATTCGGTACTGTAGGCGATGTTCCATTTGACGTCTTTGGCTCTGTATGGTCTTTTCGTCATGCCCTAGCAACGACAGCATGAGCATAAAACCATCTACAAGAGAGGTCAGCGTACTAACAGGCACTTTTCTAAAATTCCAACGCCGCAAGTCCTGGTAATCCAAGTCAGTGTGATGCACCAGAATATGTAATACAAAATCCTTACAATCTTTTGGGAAACGGTACGGTGCCGTTGCTTTAGGACTAATATACATAGTTCCATCATCTTTTTTGTACTGGCGAAGTAATGCCAAATCCACACCAACTGCATCTGCAATTTCCGTGAATTTTTCTCTAACTTGTCCCTGTTTATGAGTGCCGCCGTCCTCCTTGGACTCAACCAGTCCACAATATTCTTCAAAAATTTCCTTAAATTTAAGGAATTCCATATTATCACTCTCCTTTGGATTTGTTATATATAGTTTACCAAAACGCACCCCCAGAGGACACCCTCAAAGGGCAGAAAGTTTTAGGGGTGTCACCGTCCCATTACACCAGGCATAACCACTTTGTCCCGGTTATCGAATGGCATCTTCAGATCCCCCAACAGGCAAGCCTGGAACACTGCTCTTTTCCCGAACCGCCGCCGAATGTCCTCAATGCAGTCATCCAGTCTGTCCAGCCGTTCCAATTGCCGCATATCTATGAAGAGGTCGATCTGTTCCGGCTCATTCTTGGGGCGGAGGTTGATTGCCCGGACAGTTACAGCTCGGACAGGCATTATCCAGCGGTAGTTGTCACGGAAAATCTGAATGGCTTTATGGGCAATGACCGATGGGCTTTGTGTTGCCAGGGTGAGAGGTGCTTGGTACTGTCGAAATCCCAGGTCATTACTACGGATGCTGATCTGCACTCCACTGGCTTTCAGCTTGTAGATGCGGAGTCGATGACCAATATCCTGCGACAGCTCCAGCATCACTTTCCAAACTTCATCTTCATTTTTCAAATCCGCCGTGCAGGTGATTCCGTGTCCGACCGACTTGATTGGTGAAACAAAATCCTTATGCATGACCGGGCTATCGTCCAGTCCTGCTGCCGACCTCCACAGGCCAAGACCATTTACACCCAGCAAGCGTTTCAAAAACTGGGGATCAGCATTGGCAATGCCTCCTATGGTGGTGATGCCGTACTTCTCCAGCTTGGCGGTCGTTGCTCTTCCGACAAAAAGAAGGTCTGAAGCTGGCAACGACCATATCTTCTCTTTGAACTCGTCTTTGCGAATCTCGGTAATGGCATCCGGCTTTTTCATGTCGCTACCCAGCTTGGCAAACATCTTATTAAAAGAAACACCGATGGAAACAGTCAGCCCCAGCTCCTCTTTCACCGTCTGACGGATGTTCTCTGCGATTTCCATGCCAGAACCGCATACACTTCTACTGCCACCAACATCCAGCCAGCACTCATCCATGCCATAGGGTTCTACCTGGTCTGTGTATCTCTGATATATGTTCCGGGCCAGTTCCGAATATTTGAGGTACTGCTCATATTGCGGCTTGACCATAATGAGGTCGGGGCAGCGTTGCCTTGCTTCCCAATTGACCATCCCAGTCTTTACTCCGGCCTTCTTCGCCAGCTCCGATTTGGCAAGGACAATGCCGTGGCGGTTCTCGGTACTGCCACACACCGCAACTGCCTTTCCACGCAGGGAAGGGTCAAGCATCATCTCCACCGATGCGTAAAAGCAGTTCATATCACTATGTAAGATTGTTCTTTCACCCAATTTCATCACCTTCCTTTGAAAACTTCATCTTTCTCTATTGACAAAGTGAAGTTACGCACATATAATCGAGTTGTAACTTCACCAAACTTCATTCGCATAATAACACCAGAATGAAGTTGCGTCAATAGTTCTGGTGAAGTTGATGAAGTTACAGAGAGAAAATTATATGAAAGGAAGGCTACTATGACTTTTTCCGACAAAATTAAAGTATCACGGGAACTCTGCAATTTGACCCAACAGCAGCTCGCTGACAAAGTCGGTGTATCTAAGCGTACTATTGCTTCCTATGAATCCACCGATGCACGAGCGCGATCTTCCACTATGCGTAAGCTGGCGATGGCACTGGGGGTTTCTTACGATTATCTGGCAAACGATGAAATTACCGACCCGCAGCAAGGAATCGAAAAAATGACCTACATTGAAACAGCCAGACAGCAGTTCGGTAACAAAGCCGCAAATGAAGTGGATGAGCTTCTGGAGCGCAATGCTGCTCTCTTCGCTGGTGGCGAACTGAGTGAGGAAGCCAAAGACGCATTTTTCACTGCTGTGACCAAAGCCTATCTGGAATGTAAGGAGCAGGCAAAGAAAACTTACGGACGGAAGAAGTAATCCAAATTATAGGACACACGATCCTATATAATTAGAAGTGGGTACAGAAAAGAGGGATCTGAATGAACATGGATTATATCTGCCGAGAGGTAGAAAAGCTCAAGAAAAAATACCATGAAACAGACCCGTTTAAGCTGTGTGAGGATATGGGCATCATTCTGCTCCATACACCGATGGGAACTTACCCAGGAGCCTGTAAAGGCTTCTTTCTGACACAGAGCCGTAAACGCTCCATCACTATCAATAGTGATCTCTCTGAGTCGATCCAACGGATTATCGTCACACACGAGCTAGGTCATGCCGTTCTCCACGCAAAGGCTGTGGGGGTTAAGGCTTTTCATGATTTTGAATTGTTCGACAGCACATCTCTTATGGAATACGAAGCAAACATCTTTGCTGCGGAATTTCTCATGGACGATGAAGATGTTCTGGCAAAATTGAATGATGATATTTCCTTCTTCGGAGCCGCCGCACTACTTCGGGTTCCCCCGGAGCTGTTGGATTTCAAGTTCCGGCTCATGAAAAGGAATGGATATAAAGTTATTGATCCGCCGCTGATGGCGAACAGTAACTTTTTGAAAAATGTAGAAACCAATGTGACCACTGACTACTAACAGGCAGGCAAGGGAGGTCAGTCAGTATGAATAACATAAAAGTTTATGTGGATGTAATCGCCCAATTTAACAGCGAGGGCGTGTTGATTCCTCTCAGCCTGACCTGGGAGGATGGAGAAAAATTCGATATTGACCGTGTCACGGACATCCGGCAGGCGGCTGCTATGAAGGCCGGTGGACAAGGTGACCGATACACAATATGGGTCAGAGGTCGGCAGAGCTATCTGTTCTTTGAACGCAACCACTCTCTGACCGGGAACAATCTGGGGCGCTGGTTCGTGGAACGGCGGATAGCATAGCCCTTAAACTGCTTGCGGAGGAAACACATGGAAAATAAAGAAAAACGCCAGCTCCTCCAGAATCTCATTGACGCTGATACCCTTTCGGTAACCAGCTACTATGAAACTTTGGAGAACACTGGCGATATAAAATATAACTATGGTGATTACCTTATCACCGAGCCAATTGATTGCGATATGGAGCTGGCACGATTGAAAGATGCAGATTATGAACTGTGTTGCGTTCTGCTTACAATGCTCCTGCGAGAAGATCATTTTAGCAACGGCTCCTTTGAAAGCCGCTACCGTGCCGGACAGGTTAAGCCTATCGTTGAGAAAATGATAACGCTACTCTCTTCTGGGGAATAGGAGGTGCCAATGGCAACACTTGAATCGTATGGCCGAGAGATACATAGTATTTTTCAGCTTCTCGGTGATAAAGAAAACGACATCACTCTTAGTATGTCCTGGGCATTGGCCCAATGCCCGGAGTTCCTGAAAGCCGTGGTACAACATATCTGCGGACTAGTTCCTGACACGGATACAGTGATGGTTATGAATCAGAAATACGGTGTCGCAACTGGCATCACAGATATTGAAGTTACAGACGAACAGAGCTTCCACATTATCTTTGAAGCAAAGCGTGGTTGGATTTTGCCAGGTGCAGACCAGCTTACGAAGTATTCTGTCCGACTCGCATCGTCCAAGGCAACTATCAAACAGATTGTAACCTTGTCCGAATGCACACAGACCTATGCAGCGTCCTATCTGCCGTTCACCGTTGCTCCCAATGGTATACCCGTTTCGCATCTCTCCTACAGGGAAGTATATGAAATGGCTGGCGGTGCCAGGGCAACATCAAACCACGCACAGAAACATCTCCTTGCGGAGTTCTGTGACTACTTGAAGGAGGTAATGACCATGCAGAAGAAAGATTCCAATATGGTATATGTCGTTGCACTGGGAACCACAAAGCCGGACGGTTGCGACATCACATGGATTGACATCGTAAAAAATCATAATAAATATTTCTGTCCTGTGGGTGGAAACGGCTGGCCAAAAGAGCCACCAAACTACATAGCGTTCCGCTACTATGGACAGCTCCAGTCCATTCACCACATCGAAAGCTATACCGTGACTCGGAATATGCACGATGAAATCCCTGAAATGCCGGATGAGGTATGGGGCAATGATTGCTACATCTATCATCTGGGACCGGCTATCGTTCCGAGCAAAACTGTAAAGACAGGGCAAATCTATAGGAACGGTCGGGTATGGGCAATGCTGGACACGCTCCTTACTTGTGATTCCATCAGCGAAGCTCGTGATTTAACGCAGAGCAGACTATAATGGGGTGATTTCATGTCTAAGGAAACTGAACTCCGCCTGCACCGTTGCTGTTTCACCGGCCATCGACCAGAAAAGCTACATAAACCAGAAGAACAAGTAAAGCATGACCTGGAAGTAGCAATTCAGCAAGCTATTGCTGATGGTTTTGTTACCTTTATTTCTGGGATGGCACGAGGTGTTGATATCTGGGCGGCACAAATCGTACTAAGGGAACGTGCTAAGAATCCAGCTATCCATCTGGTAGCCGCAGTACCATATAAGGGCTTTGAAAGCAGGTGGCAAGCCCGCTGACAGCAGGAATACAATTTTATTCTCCAGTATGCCAATCTGGTAAAATACATCTGCCCTGGCTATAGCCGAGATTGCTTCCAACGCCGAAACGAGTGGATGGTAAACCGATCTGCCCGTGTGATAGCAGTTTACAATGGAGAGCCAGGCGGCACCAGAAACACAATCGAATACGCCCAATACAAAGAAGTGGAGTGCCTTTGTATATGATGGCACTCCACTTCTTTACAGTTGTAGCTCTGCAATATTCATCTTTTGCTTTTCCAAATAATAACGGAACATCTTCTTGGCGGGTAATAACCGAATTTGAATATTTTGTAGATTAAGTTGTTCTAACATATTCAGCCGAGCTGTTCCCTTTTTTATAATGCTGTCTTGTTCCGTTGGCATAAGAAAACAGTTTTTTATGTCCTCTATACCATGATCCTCGATAAATTGTTTATACGCAAGCTGATACAGATATTGTTTTGTAACATCACCGATGCCTGGCTGCCCACGTAGCATTTTATTTGGTTCAAGTTGTACGCAGTAATATTTTGCGTCCAAAATAATAAAGCTGTGAATACCATCCAAATCAGTCAATGCAATAATATCTGGAATAAGAGTATCTGCGGCTTCCTTTTCAAAAGGCTGTCCGTTTTCTCTATATCCCTGCCATTTTGGACGCTCAATAATATTAATGAGCTGATCTGTTGGATGATACCCTTCCGCAATACCATTTGGTAATTTCAAATTACGCAATTGGATATTTAAGCAATCACCAAATACTTCTTTGCATACATCTTCCCACACAAGGTTAAAACTGGTAGTGCCATACATACTAATTCCCACATTGTCAGCCAGCGTCCTACGGTGAGCTATATATGCATACATAGTTTTAAGCAATACCTGCTTATGAGTATTGTATTGAATGTTTAGCTCCGACTGCAGGCGATAGAGAATATAATCGTCATCACCCAAATTGCTTCGGGTTTCATCACTGATGTCTGCCTCGACCATATCAAATAAATCCAAGATTCCGGCATCTCGTAATTGGTTCGAGCATTCTGTGACCACGCATTTATGAAGATGGTAGAAAAAATCATTTTCATCATCCACTGATCGATGGGTGTATAAATCTACATAATACGGTCTATTATTACTAATGATGGCAAAACCGTTATCGATAGTCTGATTCCAAAGAATAGGTCCTTCTCCATTCAATTCTACGATATCTTCTGAATTGATGTAAAATCCATGTTGATGGAAATCGTCTAAGAGAAAAAGCATAACCGCCAGTAGATTAAAGCTACTGTTTTGACCATTACCATTGTACATATTAATTATTTGCTCTTTGGAACCGTATCGCTGAAGCACTTTTATAGTCTGCTTCATTTCTTCCATTGGTTCTGGATTCTGTGTGATGTACTTGGGATAGCATTTTATCACTCGATTTCCGACTGTAAGTACACCAACAAATGTAAAAACGTAAAAAAACGCATTACCTTCTGTGGCATCATCAGTAACTGCTAAATCTTCGTCTGCTAAGTCGGATAAGTCTTTTTGCAAAGGGGTGTTTTTTACCGCTTTCATAACGCCATATGCCTTGAGCCGCCGTATGAAAGTTTGAATTTCTTCCTCCGAAAAACAAAACAGGGCACGAAGGTCATTTTTGGTGTATCGCTTTTGTTCTCTAACATATTTTGATACGAATGCCTCCATAGCGGTTACCCCTCGATCATGCTGTTATACTTTTCCATAAAAGAGGTTCCGAAAATATCGATGCCGTAGGTATCAAAAGCCGCACATACAGAAGAATATTTGCTACTATCACATCCCTCGAACAGCTTATGCTTAATTGCTTTTGCTGCATCCTCATATAGGTACATGATAACTTTGCTCTTAAAAGCAGATTTGAATTTCTCTGGATTGAGCATTCGCCCATTCTCTCCATATGCAAAAATTTGTTTTGAAAGGAAATATGGCCCCATGAGCTTGTCTTCGTTGATACCGTAGGTTACGGCAAGCGTATCATTTATAGCCTTACGAAGAATATTCCAGTCAACATCTTTATTATTTGGGGTCGTGCCAAGTTCTACCAGACCACCAACCTCATCGTCATTATCATCAATCCCAATATACTCAAAGTTCCATCTACGCTTAAAAGCTGTATCCATAGGATAAACACCTTGATCGGCGCTGTTCATAGTAGCCCAAATGAACATATTATCCGGGATTTTGATACTCTCAGGTGATTTACCAAGTTCGGAAATCAAATATTTCTTTATATCCTCGGTGGCATGAATATCATATTCACTGGCACCCGAATCTGCTCTGTCTAATAGCTGGAATACTTCACCAAATACTGCTGCGACTTTTGCACGATTGATTTCCTCAATCAAAAGCAAATGTGGCTGTGGATTGTCAGTGCGACCGCTTTTCAGTGCCGCAACTAATACACGCATAAAAGGCCCCGGCACAAAGTCATACCGAATCTCTCCAGTCGCATTAGTTACAGGTTTATAGCATCCCACAAACTGCGAATATGTATAATCTGGATGGAACGTCACTCTTTCAAATGAACCAGATGTACCATCCAAAAGTGCATTACAATCTTTCTTTAAAGTGTGACTTTTTCCCGTACCAGGTGCACCAAAGACGATACGATTTCGTTCGAACTCACTGGGCAGTCCAGTTTCGAACTTTATAGTCAATAGCAATTCAAAAAACCAGTCCAAAAATGCTCCACGTGCATCTTCGCGATCGGGGCGCCATTGTGATGAAACATAATATTCATCTTCAGCAATGCTGAATCGCTCCGTATAATATCGGGCTCTACCTGCCTCATCTTGCATTGCTTCACGAAACTCATCATCACTCATACCCGCAGTACGCTTAAACAAAATACCATGAATATTATTGTGTCGGAATAACAGATTACACTGCTCACGACTTTCAAGAATAGGCAAAGTAAAACCATTGAAAAGGTGATGCCTGGACATAGTGTCTAATACGGTGAATATAAAGTCCTTGTTCTCCATCGCCATAAGTTCTTCTCTTGTAGAATCCACAGGTGTATCATCACCCAAAGGAGGTAGCAGAGGATTACGGGGACGGGGGCTCCGCATCATTTGTTCATATTCCTCGGCAGTAGCATCATCCATCTTTTTCAATTCTCCAAAAGCGTGTGTATTGGCTCCGATATAAGCTATATTTTTCTTGCCTTTAATATTCAGCCATTCAACATATGGGAGATTTGCAAGAATTGTTTCTGGCTGGCTCCTACGCGAACCGGAACCGCCAAGTACGCTGTCAACGTGAGCTGCTGGCCTTGCACACATCTCATCCCAAATACGGCGCAATTCCTCCAGCGGTCGAGATTTTTGGCTTCCATTAATACCAAGTATTACACGATCGTTAGCTCTGTCAACCTCATCGATTGTAAATGGAGCGGCTTGTCCAGAAATGCTTTCAAGTCGCTTGCCTTTTAACTGTTCGAGGTCATCCAGCACCTCTAAAAAAGTTTTCATTCAATCACCTCCAGAAAATCGCGTATGGTTTTTGCTATGCCACTGGACAGAATAAATGGCACCCCATTGCCGATGGTTTTAAATTTATTTGTCAAAGTCATATCTGACGGCAATTCAAATTCTTCTGGCAAAGTTTGAAGGGATAGTGCCTCCGCAGCGGAAATTCTTCTTGCTTTATAGGGATGTAAGTGTACCTCGTTATTTCCGTATGCTACAGTAGGCGAATAGCGCCATCTGTGTAAGCGTTTGTAAGATTTTTTGCTTACATCTCCCTCTTGTATCGTAAGCATTCTTTGCAAGCCCTGACGTGGTTTAAAATAATCCTCTGCATTCGGATGCATATCAACATGATTCTTTTCAAACCAGTATTGAACAGTAAGTTCTCTCGGTATCCCATCCGGGCACTTTAGCACGGAATTTTCCTGAAACTCATTGACATCCGGCCAAGGCAAATTTTTCACATCTTCAAGATTGTAAACTTGATATTTATTCCACGGAAAATCACCGATGCTAACTTTTTTTAGCAAATCCGCTTTAATTCCAAACATCAGAATACGATCTCGATCTTGTGGCGCAGCATACTCTAATGCATTTGTCAAGCGTTCTGTCGTTTCGTATCCTACCTTATGTATTTTGCCTTTTAATTCTTCAAAAAAAGCTCTATGTCGGGCAGTCCTCCATAAGCCTTTGACATTCTCGAACAGAAAGAAATCTGGTTGCATTTCAGTTATGATGTTTGTATATGAAAGTGAAAGTTTACCGTTATCTCCATCACGCCCTTTATTTTTTCCGGCAATGGAAAAATCAGGGCACGGAGGACCGCCGATAAAACCTACAAGGCTTCCATCTTTTCGTGCATCATCAATATATGTTTGTAACTCGTTTTTTCTTGTATCAAGAAATTCGTTGATATCAATATTGAAGTAGCCATATTGGGGCTTTCTCAATCCCATTTTACTTCTTGAGTATTGATACGCTTCCATAAAAGCGGGCTGGAACTCATTTACAAATTCAACATCAAACCCATTCAATTCGAACCCCAAATCCAGAAAACCGCTTCCAGAAAAGAATGAGAAGATTTTTAATTTACGCTTTGCCATTATTGCTATCTCCAGTCTTGGTATTTTTTCTATATCGTCCGCTTTTAATACGTGCGTCTTGTGGTTTACTTGTATCCGCAGGAATAGCCCACTGCCTTCCAAATTTTTGTGCACCTGGAATTCGTCCTTCTACGCATAAAACTTGTATTCGGCGTGATGATATTTCCCATTTATCAGCGGCATCTTGTATTGTCATATATTCCATTTGTATACCTCGCTAAAAAACAAACGAATTGTAGGGTTATTATATACCGCTGAGCGAATAAAGTCAACTCACTAACTCTTACTAAATAGCCGTGTCTTACTCGTTCGATAACACCGAAATATGTAATTGATTTTCAGTAATAAGCACTTTATAATTTGTGCCTATCTTAAAGCCTGCATCCTCCAACCATTTCCCTTTTAGCACAATAGTTGGAGTATCCTGATATTTATACCCAGACTGTCCATAGACCTTTAATTCTCTTACTTCTCTATTTGCCTTCATGTAACTCCTTCCGTGAAATTGTTCTTTTTCCAAATTTTATGGCGTTTCGTCAAAAAGTTATAAGTTTTGCTAAATGGTTTTACATCTACATGAACCGTTTTCTACATATCGGTTTACATTCTCACCCAACCACTACATATAGTTATTGAATCATCTCATAGAAACACACCAAGCAGTATGTATGACAAAGCCGTTATGGGTAAAATAAATGCCGAAAAAGCCCGTAAATACGGCATTTTTCAGCAAGTAACAGGTATTAAAAAGGCGGTGCAAAACGTTTCACAGGGAAATAAGACACCATAACTGGCGAGTGAGATCTCCCCGGGCTTCGGATTTCGTCCTCCGCCTGCCATCGCCTGGGCGGTCGTGCTGTGATGCGGGCTGCGGAACGGACGCTGCAAAATCAGCGGTGTGTCTGGCTTCAGGAAACCGCAGATACTGTATATCTTCGAAACTTCAATGCTTTCCTCCAGCGTAAGCGGCGGCAAAATTGTCGGAATACGCCGAGCTGCCATCGTTTTTCCCGTTCCAGCCGGTCCGATATAGAGAATGTTGTGACGCCCCGCTGCTGCCGCCTCGGTTGCCTGCCGCACCAGCGGAAGTCCGACGATCTCATCAAAATCGACGTCAAATTCTTCCTGTCCCGCCTGAAACAGATCTGGTGTGAACCATTGTCCGTGAATCTGTTCCGGATGCTGCAGGCAAGCCGTCAGCGCTTTCACATCCCGGACTCCGACGATCTCGATCCCATCCACAGCCCGTCCCTCCTGTACATTCTCTTCGGATAGAAAAACCCGTTTCATTCCGCAGCGGCGCGCCTCATAGACCATCGAGAGAACACCGGTCAACGGCTTGATGCTGCCGTCCAAACCCAGTTCACCGATAAACGCCCATTGGTCCCAATTCGGTGCAGAATTGTTCTCCTCATCTTCCACCCCATCCATTTCCGGGCAGGTTTCATCCGTCTTTCTTATTTTTGCCTTTTCACCCTGTTCCCACAAGCACCTCAAAATTCCTGCCGCGATCGCCAGATCACACCCCGTTCCCTCTTTCCGCACCCCGGCTGGCGATAAATTGACCGTGATCCGCTTCGGCGGCAGGCAAAACCCCGCATTCCGAAGTGCGGTCCGAACGCGCTCCTGCGCCTCCCGCACCTCCTCCGCCAGGTAGCCCACCATGACAAAACTCGGCAATCCGTTGCTCACATCAACCTCCACCGTGATCCGGTAGCCATCGATGCCGCGGGTGCTGAAACTGTTTATTTTACTGAACATATATTTCCCCCTATTATTGATTTTTTACCTTGCCTTGTATTTTTCATATCATACAGGCTTAAAATTTGGATACTTTTAATGATATCCTGAGATAAAAGAGATTCTACTTGAATTTGATTTGAAATTAAAATAAATAGATTTGAATCATGAAATCAGATTTACCAGACCTAAAATAGATATTCACTCTTTCATTATATATAGACCTGCGGCAGAATGCAAGCCAAAACAGCTTAGAACTATGACACTAATTAATTGACATTGTGCGCACAAAAAAAACAAAACGCTGCCGCAAAATGCTAACATATAACATTCTGCTGCAGCTTTTTGTTTTTAATCTATCTCTTTAAATAAAATCTTCTCCCAGCTTCTCTGCCGCCGCGCGTGCAATCTGCTCCGGCGTGATCGGAAGCTCATAGAATCGTTTTCCGACTGCATTGTACACCGCATCAGCAATCGCCGGAAGCGGCGTGTTGATAACAATCTCGCCGATCGACTTTGCTCCGAACGGACCAGATGGCTCATAACTGCTCTCAAATTCAACGTTTAAATGTCCATAGTCAATCCGGGTCGGAATCTTATACTGCATCAGGGAATTTTCACGCACACCACCCTGTGCATTGCGGGTAATATTTTCCGTCAGCGCCATGCCGATTCCCTGCATCAGACCGCCCTCAACCTGCAGGCGGGACAGATTCGGATTGATCGGTGTACCGCAGTCTACCGCTGCCGCATAATTAATAACGCTGGTTTCGCCTGTCTCCATATCAATCTCAAGCTCAACCGCACCTGCCATAAACGGAGGCGGGGAAATGTGGGCGGTTCTCGACTCGGTTACCTCCAGCGGAATTTCATGCCCGTACATGGATGCCGTTGCGATATCAGCCAGAGCGATCTTCTTCGTCTCATCCCCGGCTTTTTCGGTTGTGAATACCTCTTTTCCGTCAAATTCCACTGCATCCGCCGGGACGCCCAGAAGCTCTGCACCCAGTTTACAGATCTGCTCACGCAGGCGCAGCGCACACCGTTCGGTCGCTTTTCCGGTCAGATAGGTCGTACTCGATGCATAAGAACCTGAGTCATACGGGGATGAATCCGTGTCCGCGCCCAGCACCGTGATCGCGTCGATTGGACATTCCAGCACTTCCGCCGCAATCTGCGCCAGAATCGTGTCACAGCCGGTTCCCATATCTGCCGCTCCGAGCGACAATGTATAGAACCCTTCGTCGTTGACTTTGAGACGGGCACTTCCGACATCCATCGCCGTGATTGCCGATCCCTGCATCGCCATACCCATGCCGACGCTGCGGACCTTGCCATTGCCCATGTCACGCACCGGATATTTGTCTTCCCAGCCGATCATCTCACGCACTTTTTTTACACAACGGTCGAGTGCGCAGCTTGTATTAACCTGATTATAATATGCTGGCATCAGATCGCCCTCTTTAACCATGTTTTTCAGGCGGATCTCAAAGCGATCCATCTGAATCTGGTCTGCCAGCTCATTGACCGCCGACTCGATCGCGAAAAGTCCCTGTGTCGCACCATAGCCACGGTACGCGCCTGCCGACATGATATTCGTATAGACAACATCGCTGATAAAGCGGAATGCTTCGACACTTCCATACAACGGGATCGATTTGTGTCCTGACAGCCCAACGGTTGTCGGTCCATGCTCGCCGTAAGCACCGGTATTGGACAATGTGTAAAGATCGATGCCGCGGATCGTGCCGTCCTTCATCGCGCCCAGACGCACATGCATCTCCATCTCATGGCGCGGCGAAGACGCCGTCTGTGCCTCCATCCGGCTATAAATCAGCTTCGACGGTTTTTTCGTCATCCAGGTAACGAATGCCGGATAGACTTCACAGACCGCCGTCTGCTTCGCACCAAAACCCCCGCCGATTCTCGGCTTGCTCACGCGCACCATCGACTTCGGGATATGAAGCGCATTTGCCACGATTCTGCGGCAGTGGAACACGATCTGCGTGGAACTTAAAATATTTAATCTTCCGTAGGTATCGATCGAACAATAGGTACGGAATGTCTCCATCATCGTCTGCTGGCACGGCTTTGTGTGGTATACATGATCAATCACGATGTCGCAGTCCTTTAAAACCGCCTCGACATCCCCGTTGCCGCACTCATCGTGCGCGCAGAGGTTGCGCTTGTTGTCTGCGCCGACCGGAGCAAGACTCTCCCAGTTGTCCTCTGGGTGAACCAGGATCGGGTTGTCCTTTGACGTATGGAAATCCAGAACCGGCTCTAAGACTTCATACTGTACCTTGATCAGGCGGAGTGCTTTATCGACACATTTTTCATCTTTTCCTGCTACAATCGCCACGATATCGCCCTGAAAACGGACATGGCGGTCGATCAGGAGACGGTCATACGGGCTCGCCTCCGGGTATGTCTGCCCCGCCTGTGTGTAGCGCTTTGCATCCTGCGGCACATCCTCCCAGGTATAAATTGCCTCGATGCCCGGAACTTTCATTGCGATCGCGGTGTTGATCGTTTTTACCATCGCATTCGCATACGGGGAACGCAGAAGTTTGACGATCAGGCAGTCCTGCGGCGCCAGATCATCCACGTAAACCGGCTGTCCGGTTACCAGCTGCATCGCATCTTTTTTTCGTACAGAAGTATTGACTACTCTCATTCTGCCGCCTCCTTCTGTTTTTCTCTCTTCCAGTCTAAAAATGCCAGAATGCCGCGAAGCTGTCCTTCATAACCGGAACAGCGGCACAGGTTTCCTGCCAGATATTCGCGGATTTCATCCTCCTCCGGGAACTCTTTTTCCCGGAACAGCGCCAGCGCATTCATGATAAAGCCCGGATTACAGAAGCCGCACTGTTCGGCTCCCTGATCGGCAATGAATGCGCCAAATTCTTTTGCCTCCTCCTGGAGTCCTTCCAGCGTCGTCACGCTGTGACCGTCCGCCCGCGCCGCCAGCACGGAACAGGAAAGCACTGGTTTTTCATCCAGAAATACGGTACAGAGTCCGCAGTTTGCCGTCTCGCAGCCGCGCTTGACACTGTAACAGCCCTGACTGCGTACCAGATCAATCAGAAGCGTATCCGGTTCAATCTCCGGGGAAATCTTCGTTCCATTTAGAGTAATCGTTATCTGCATCATATGTGAATCTCCTAATATTCATACTGTTATACGATCATTTTATTGTCCTATTTCGTTTAGCACTCTTCCAGCACACGCACCGCCCGCTTTATCAGAACACCGGTTAAATGTTTCCGGTATTCAGCGCTGCCGCGCATATTTGAAGACGTCTGAACCTGATCACGGATCCACTTTGCAAGACAGGCTGCTTTCTTCCCGGTCTGCGTCTTGTCCTGCTTTTCTCTGGTATCGGCATCCGCATCTGCTTTTGTTTCAGCCTTTTGCTTTTCCTCTATAAGCGCCTGTATTGTCTCCGCTGATGCCTCGAACAACACAGCACGCCCCGGACGTGCACCGATGCTAAAACGATATGCTCCATCCGCCCGTTTCGCCGCCGCACAGGTCAGCACTGGAAAATCAGTCTGCGTATTCCGCACAGACTGGTAGTGATATACGGCTTTGTCTTTATGGACAATTAATTTGACTAAAATGTCCCGACCGCCGATCTGTTTTGCAAATTCCACCAACGGCATCCGTCCAGCTTTGTAAAGTTCCACTTCGGTGTCCATCGCCAGGAACATCGTCAGGACATCTGAAAATCCAAATCTGCCATAGATACTGCCTCCGACTGTCGCCAGGTTCCGAAGCTGCACGCCGACGATATGGCGCACCGACTCGCGCATGGCACCATCTGTGTATGCCGCCAATCCCGGATGTTCTTCCAGCTGGCGCAGGGTAACCATCGCGCCAATCTCAAACGCATCCTCTGTCTCCTCTATCTGATCCAGCCCCAGCCCTGAAATATCAATCGCGGTTCCTACATTGCCCCGGCTCATCTTCAGCCAGATCATACCGCCTATCACCCGGTTCGCTTTTTTCTGATTCAGCTCCCAGGCTTCCTCCAGGCTTTCTACCCGTTTATATTCTCGAATCGTCATCATAGGTTTTTCCTCTTTTTCATCTATTTCTTAAATAACAAAATTATCCATCTTTTATTATAGCATAAAACATGGTATAATTCCGTTGTTATTTTTAAAATACAACGAGACCCCTTTTTCCAGAAAAGATTAGGAGGATTTGATAAAAACTATGAAACCATCCATCCGTACCTACCTCTGCAATGACGAAAACCATCGTTTCTTTGGCGAAGGTCCTCGTCAGCTTCTTCATGCCATCGATGAAACCGGCTCGCTCCGCTCCGCCGCTCTGTCCATGAATATGGCGTATACAAAGGCACTTCGGATTATCCGCGATGCCGAAACCACACTTGGATTTCCGCTGACCGTCCGCACCACCGGCGGAAAAGGCGGCGGTGGCAGCCAGATAACGGCGGAGGCGAGGGAGTTTCTGGCTAAGTATGAGGCATATCGGGATGCGTGTACGGAGAGTGGACAACAGTTATATGAAGATTTTTTTTGCAGGCGGAAATCTGTTTTTTTCTCTTCTGGAACACAAACGTCCTCTTTCACTTGTTTGCAAAATTCAAACGAGGTCCGGATCGCCTGCATCATTATGGCCTCCGGTCTTGGAAAACGTTTCGGCTCGAACAAGCTCATGGCTTCGTTCCACGGTGCTCCGCTCATCCACTCGGTACTGGATGTGACCGGTTCTGTTCCGCTCTTTGCCGATCGTCTCGTTGTGACGCGCTCCCGGGAGGTTCACGATTACTGTCAGTCCCTGGGAATTCCGGTGCTGATTCATACACTTCCCAATCGGAACGAGGCGCTCTGCCTGGGACTTACACACATGTTAAAAAGGCACCCGGATTTATCAGGCTGTCTCTTTGCACTCGGCGATCAGCCGCTTCTGCGTCCACGGACACTGGAACGGATATGCCGGCGCTATCTCGAATGCAAAATATCACCAGGTCACTCTGAATCTGTTTTCCCAGATTCTGATTTTACCATTTTGGAATCAAAATTGCCTCAAAATTCAGGAATTGCAGAAAAATCACCGATCGTACAGCTCTGCAGCATCCAAATGACGGCTTCTCCCGAACCTTCCGTCTCAACCACCGTCGGAAGCCCGATTCTCTTCGACCGGGCATATTTTGACGAACTGCTCCATCTACCGGAAAAAGCTGGCGGAAGCCATGTTCTCCGCCAGCATCCGGACGTTGTCCAGTATGTGACTGCCGAAGTGCCGGAGGAATTGATGGATGTAGACACGCCGGAGGAGCTCAAACGCCTGGAGAATCTGGTAACAATCGAATAAAACTATAAGGACTGACATCACACATGCAGCATGATGCCAGTCCCTTTTTATCAATCTACGTATCACTTTCAGCCATACATTCCATATTTTATAGATGGATCTTATATTTTTATGTACCTATGACCTTTTTCTAATCTTCCTATTTCTTACGCCTCATCCTTCGGCAGCAGCACATTCAGGATAATCGCCATGAAAGCTGCCGGAACGATACCAGATCCGCCGAATACAAGCTGAATTGCTTCCGGCATCTTGGAAAGGATGGTTGCATGTGCACCCATGCCGTAACCAACACCCAGTGCAACAGAGACGATGGTCAGGTTGCGTGAAGTCATCTTCTCTTTCGTGATAAGCTGAATACCGCTAACTACGATCGAAGAGAACATCATAACCGCTGCGCCTCCCAGTACCGACTGCGGCATGATCGAAACGATCGCACCCAGCTTCGGAATCAGACCGCACAGAATCAGGAACACCGCACCGGTTGCAAGTGCCATGCGGTTGACTACCTTTGTCATTGTAACCAGACCTACGTTCTGGCTGAACGAAGTGTTCGGAAGAACACCGAACAGCGCCGCAATACTGGAACCAAGTCCATCGCAGATAACGCCGCCGGAAAGCTCTTTATCGGTCGCCTCACGGTCCATACCGCCCTCAACGACACCGGAAATATCTCCGACCGTCTCAACAGCGGTTACAATAAACATGATAAGAACCGGCAAAATTGCGCGCATATCAAAGACAATTTTAACCGGGACGATCGGCGGAATGCTGATCCAGCTCGCCTGTGCTACCTTATCCCAGTTTAATACCCATGCTTTGGTATATTCGGTTCCGTCCGCTGCAATGCCCGTGTGCGGAAGCACCAGACCCATGATGAATGCTACAGCATAACCGGCAATAATTCCGACCAGAATCGAGGAAGAACTTAAATATCCCTTCGTTCCGTGCTTCACTGCCAGAATCACAATCAGGACAAAAATAGCAAGCAGCATATTTTCCATGGAACCAAAGTCCTGCGCCGAGCTGCCGCCGCCGAAGGAATTGACGCCGACCCCGATCAATGACAGACCAATCGAAAGAACGACCGTACCTGTTACGACCGACGGGAAAAATCGGCGAAGCGGCTTTAAGAAGCATCCAAGCACACTCTCGAACAGACCGCCGATGATCGAAGCACCCATAATGGCGCCGTACGCTAAAATACCGCCGCCCATCGTAGCCGCCACGCTGTTGAATACACCGATGAAACCAGAGCTGGTTCCCATGATAATCGGAACCTTGCCGCCGACCGGACCAACCGAAAATAACTGCAGCAGCGTGATCAGTCCCGCCACCAACATCGCATTCTGCAGAAGCTCGATCTGCAGCTGTGCCAGATCGTTTCCGCCCGTGATACCACAGGCGCCTGTGATGATCAGAAGTGGTGTCAGGTTACCGACAAACATCGCAAGCACGTGCTGCAGTCCCAGCGGAATCGCCTGTTTTAACGGCATCTTCGCCTCAAACTCATAGGCAGGTCCCGTAAATTTCTTTTCATTTTCCATAGATTTTCTCTCCCTGTACCCAATTTAAAACTACCTTTTTACTCAGTTTCCAAAACATTCTCAATTATAAAAAAAAGCATATGAACTGTAAAGATTGTTTTTTCATTTGTATATTATTTTTCATTAAGTAAGTTATAAGTATTACTTATAATTTACTTACCCAGTCCACAATATCACCAAATACCTCTTCCCGGTTGGTCTCATGAAACAGTTCATGCCTTGCCCCCGGATAAAGTTGCATCGCCACATTGGTACATCCGGTTTCTTGCAGATCTTCCATCGCGCGCCGCACACCGCGTCCGCCTTCTCCGACCGGGTCCTCCTCTCCCGATATCAGCAGAATCGGCAGATTTTTCGGAATTCCATCAAAGCCTCTCTTCCGCTTCAAATCCAGCATGACCTGGAAAAAATCGACGAATGCCCCATCGGTAAATAAAAACTGGCAGTATGGATCCGCCTCGTATTTTTCATCCTCCTCCGTCACGCGCGACAGCCATTGATGTTCCGTTTTTCCTTTTTCAAAATAGCGGTTATAGCTTCCAAGAACCAGCTGGTGCAGCCGCTCATTTCGTCCATTTCTTCCTTCCAGCCACGCTGCCGCTGCCACGACGGTTCCGCCCAGCCACAAAAGTGGTTCCGGCTGGCTTCCGGTTCCCATGAAAATTGCGCCGTCCAGCCATTCTCCATAATGCGTGATAAAACGGCGTCCAAAAAACGAACCCATGCTGTGCCCCAGAAGAATATGCGGAATGCCCTGAAACTTGTGTTTCGCAAAACGTGCCACCTGCGCCATCGCACCGTTCACGCGGCGGACACCATTTTTCTCCGCGAACTCGCCTAATTCCCCTGGTTTTGCTGTCCGTCCATGTCCCGGATGATCGTGCCCGATGACCGCAATCCCCGCCCGGTTTATCGCCTGTGCAAATTCTTCGTATCTGCCAATGTGCTCGATCATACCGTGCGCCACCTGAATGACCGCCCACGGTGTTTCCTCCGGCTCCCAGCAGATGCCATGGATTCTGCCGCTCCCATTCTGAAATGGAATATAAAAATCTTTGCCCTGTGCCATCCTGATTTCCCCGCTTTCTAAATGCTATACCGAATTAGCTCTCTCAACATTGCCTGAAATATTTTTTATTTTCCTGTTTTATTGAAGCATATAATTTTCAGATCCTTTTCATATACAGGATACCACAAAAACACTCTATTATACGATTTTCCCCCTTAAAAAAAGAATGTGCCTTGTTGTGTAATAGGGAATTCCAAGGAATTTTCTATTACACAACAAAAGCTCCATCTTTCGACGGAGCTTCTGCAGTCATACGTTTTATATATCGTATGTCATATATTCATGAATCAGTGATTCATTAATTGTTTGAATACAGAGTAACGAGCTTGTTCAGGTACTGGTATCTAGCCTTTGCCTCTTCCTCGTTCTTTGCATCCAGCGCGCCGGCTCTATCCGGATTCTTCAGAGCCAGAGATGCGTAACGAACCTCACCCTTTAAGAATGCCTGGTAGTCACCTGTCGGTGCCTTGCTGTCCAGAGTGAACTTCTTGTCCTCTGCAGCCGGATTGTAACGGAAGTTGTGCCAGTAACCGCACTCTACCGCCAGTTTCTCCTCGGTCTGAGCCTTGTCCATACCTTTCTTGATACCGTGGTTGATACACGGAGCATATGCAATAACTAAGGACGGACCCGGATATGCCTCTGCCTCAGCGATTGCCTTAACAGTCTGAGCATAATCAGCACCCATGGAGATCTGGGCAACGTATACATAGCCATAGCTCATAGCGATGGAAGCAAGATCTTTCTTCTTCACATCTTTACCACCTGCTGCGAACTGTGCAACTGCACCGGTCGGAGTTGCCTTAGAGGACTGTCCGCCTGTGTTGGAGTAAACCTCGGTATCATATACCATGATGTTGATATCCTTGCCGGAAGCAAGTACGTGGTCAACACCGCCGAAACCGATATCGTAAGCCCAACCGTCGCCACCGAATACCCACTGGGATTTCTTAGCGAGGAAGTCTTTGTTCTTCACAATATCCTTGCAGTTCGGGCAGTCGATGCCGTCCAGAGCCTCTACCAGCTTGTCGGTAGCTGCGCCGTTCAATGCACCGATTCCGTAAGTATCCAGCCACTCTTTGCAAGCTGCTTTCACTTCATCGGTCGCCTGTTCTGCCGCCATCACAGCCTCAACCTTACCCTTTAAGCCGTCACGGATTGCGTTCTGAGCCAGAAGCATACCATAACCGAACTCTGCGTTGTCCTCGAACAGGGAGTTGTCCCAAGCCGGGCCCTTGCCAGCCTTGTTCATGGTGTAAGGTGTGGACGGTGAAGAGTTGCCCCAGATAGAGGAGCATCCGGTTGCGTTGGCAATGTACATACGATCGCCGAACAGCTGAGTAATCAGTTTTGCGTACGGAGTCTCGCCGCATCCTGCACAAGCGCCGGAGAACTCAAGTAACGGCTGTTTGAACTGGCTTCCCTTAACGGTTGTCTCTTTATATTTATCAATGACATCCTGTTTGATCGGAAGTGTCTGACCGTAGTCATAACCCTTCTGAGCCTCCAGATTCTTGTCAAGACTTACCATCGTAAGTGCTTTCTCACCCTTCTTGCCCGGGCAGACATTTGCACAGGAACCACATCCGGTACAATCCAGAGAAGAAATAGTCATCACGAACTTGTACTGCGGCATACCTGTAAGCGGCAGTGTCTTTGTTCCTTCCGGAGCGGCAGCAGCCTCTTCCTCGGTCATCGCGATCGGGCGGATAACTGCGTGCGGGCACACATAAGAACAGAAGTTACACTGGATACAGTTGTCCGGATTCCAAACCGGTACATTGACTGCGATACCACGTTTCTCGTATGCAGCGGAACCAGACGGAGTTGTACCATCTACATAATCGGTAAATGCAGATACCGGCAGGTTGTTACCCTCCTGAGCATTGACAGCAGCCTGAACGGTATTGACAAACTTAACAACGTCTGCTCTTCCCTCGGTTGCGTGAGTCATCTCAAGTCCCTCGTCCTCGCCGTTCTTCCAGCTTTCCGGAACCTGAATCTCTACAACGTTCTGAGCGCCTGCATCGATAGCAGCCCAGTTTTTCTTAACAACATCTTCGCCCTTACGACCGTAGGTTGCCTTTGCAGCAGCCTTCATCAGTTCGATCGCTCTCTCCTCCGGAATAATATTTGCCAGCTTGAAGAATGCGGACTGAAGGATGGTATTGATACGGGTCGGACCCATACCGGTCTCGATACCCAGTTTAACACCGTCGATGGTGTAGAATTTAATCTTGTGGTCAGCGATGAACTTCTTAACCTGTCCCGGTAAGTGCTGCTCCAGCTCTTCCATGTTCCACGGGCAGTTTAACAGGAATGTACCGCCGTCAACCAGTTCCTGAACCATGTTGTACTTACGGATGTAAGCCGGGTTGTGACAGGCAACAAAGTTTGCCTTGTGGATCAGGTAGGTGGATTTGATCGGTTTATGACCGAAACGAAGGTGGGACATTGTAACACCACCAGATTTCTTGGAGTCATAATCGAAGTAAGCCTGTGCGTACATATCGGTATTATCGCCGATGATCTTGATAGAGTTCTTGTTTGCACCTACAGTACCGTCGGCACCAAGACCCCAGAACTTACAGTTTACAGTTCCTTCCGGAGTGGTAACAAGCGGTGCGCCAAGCTCCAGGGAAAGGTTGGTAACATCATCTACGATACCGATGGTGAACTGTTTCTTGGTTGTGTTCTCATATACAGCTACGATCTGAGCCGGTGTGGTATCCTTGGAACCAAGTCCGTAACGACCTGTGAAGATCGGAGTCTGATCGAATTTTGTACCCTTTAATGCTGCTACTACATCAAGGTAAAGCGGCTCGCCAAGGGAACCTGGCTCTTTGGTGCGGTCTAATACGGAAATCTGCTTAACTGTATCCGGAATAGCGTCTACCAGTGCGCTGGCTACGAACGGACGGTACAGGCGAACCTTTACAACGCCGACTTTCTTTCCAGCTGCTACGAGGTAATCGATCGTCTCCTCGATGGTATCGTTGACAGAACCCATTGCGATGATAACGTGCTCTGCATCCGGAGCGCCATAGTAGTTGAACAGCTTGTAGTCTGTGCCAATCTTCTCATTGACCTTGTCCATGTATTCCTGAACAATCGCCGGAAGTGCATCGTAGTACGGGTTGCAAGCCTCTCTTACCTGGAAGAAGATATCCGGGTTCTGAGCAGAACCGCGCTGACACGGGTGGTTCGGGTTCAGTGCATTCTTACGGAATGCATCGATTGCATCCATATCTGCCATATCTTTCAGATCTTCATAATCCCAGGTCTCGATCTTCTGAATCTCATGGGATGTACGGAAACCATCAAAGAAGTTAATGAATGGAATCTTGCCCTTGATGGATGCCAGATGTGCAACCGGGGTTAAATCCATAACTTCCTGTACGCTGGATTCACACAGCATCGCGCAGCCTGTCTGACGGCACGCATAAATATCAGAATGGTCACCAAAGATGGATAACGCATGGCTGGCCAGTGCACGAGCAGAAACATTAAATACGCCCGGGAGCTGCTCACCTGCAATTTTGTATAAGTTCGGGATCATCAGAAGCAGACCCTGGGAAGCGGTGTACGTGGTTGTCAGCGCACCTGCTGCCAGAGATCCGTGTACTGCACCTGCTGCACCTGCCTCAGACTGCATCTCTGTAATCTGAACTGTGTGGCCGAAAATATTGGTTCTTCCGTCTGTTGCCCATTCATCGGTAGCCTCAGCCATCGGAGAAGAAGGGGTAATCGGATAGATAGCTGCCACGTCGGTGTATGCGTAAGAAGCATGCGCTGCTGCGTGGTTTCCATCCATGGTTTTCATCTTTCTTGCCATAATGAATATTCCTCCTATTGATAGTGAATGTATTCAGTAATAAATCTCCCCAAATAGATTGTCCTGGAAATTTACCTGATAATATTATAACAAATTCTCGTCAAAATGCAAATAAATTTGATTTATATCCGGTATTATTTTTCGAACAATTACAAAAAAGCTGTCTACTGTTTTTTCAGATAGTCGATAAAACCATAAAATATGAAAAAAAGCGCCGCCAGATGAAGAAAGACTCTCCATCCAGCGGTGCTTTTCATTCAAATGCCGCTTGAATGCCCTTTTATCATTCATTTTTGCAATCTATCTTACAGCACTTTCTATATTTCACCTTAGTTTTGCCTTGATTTTAATTGCTTCCAGGTCCATTTGCTTCCACAACCGGGTTCGTTTCCTCTGGCTCTGGAGTTGTCTCCTGTGGTCCTTCGTTGGATGCCGCCGCTGTCGTGGTCGGAGCTTTTGTCTCGCCGTCAGGGCTGGACGGTGCCGCTGTGGTTGTCTCATGTGCCGCTGTGCTCTCATTAGCTGCATTTGTCTCAGCTGCGGTGCTCTCTGCTGCCGCCGTTGTCTCCGTTGCGTTGGTCGCTACAGTAGCGGAACTGTTACGTTTGATTTGCGCTGCCTTTCCACGATAGCTGCTATTGTGAAAAAATTCACGACTCACTTCTTTATCATTCTCATAGGTAACCAGATCCGTGGACCAGCGGCTGCCCGGAGTCGCTGCCTTTGTCTGCACTTCCTGACCCGGCTGCAGGGAACCATCCTCGGTATAAACCGCAGACGGCGGATCAATCTCGCCTGTCTTCTCAGAAGACATACGAATCTTGACACCCTCTTTCAGAATCGGAACTCCATACAGTGCGATCGTCAGTTTTCGATCAGATGCGCTGAAGCTTGCCTTGATAGCCAGCGGATATTCCGAGTTGTTGACGAACTTGAAGTCCGGTCCGCCGTAGCTGACTGCCGCATCCTCGCCCGGTGTAACGTAGGACGGCTCGTAGCTGTGTGCGTGGCGCTCCGTACTTTTAAGCCCCGCAAATACAACCGCGTTATATAAGGTCGAAGATACCTGGCAGACGCCGCCGCCTGGCTCCTGGACAACCTCGCCATTTAAGTATGCGGTTGCCGGCTTGTAGCCTTTTTCTTCGGTTCTCGCACCGGTCGTATTGTTAAAGGAAAATTCCTGTCCTGGTTTGACAATCGTTCCGTTTAACGCTGCGACCGCCAGACGGATATTCTCGTTTCGGTTGCTGTTGGAGGTCGTCGTGGTTGTGTAGGTGGACATTGTCTTGTACTTATCCTGTACCGACGAATCCGCTGCGACTTCCTTCGTCTCTGCGGTCAGAACGGCATCAAACTCTTTCTTGTCAATCGCATCGACCATCGCCTGTGCCAGCTTGTCCTGATCGATGACAAGTCCCTTGGTGCCCTCGCTGAACTCAAACTTGCCCGTTTCCTTATTGTAACCGGAGATACCGCCGCTCTTGGCTGCCATGTTCCAGTTTCCGGCAATCAGTGCTGCCTCTGCCTTGGCATCCTCGATCATATTTTCCGTGTTGATTTCATATGTCTCACCCGGTTTCAGATCACTTGCATAGATCTCCTCGAGAAGCTGATCAACTTTATCCGCCATCAGATTGGTGACGTCGGCCTCTTTGTCCTCGTATTTGACCTTCATCTTCCAGTCAAATGAATCAAGGATCGCCTTGCGCGCCTCCTCCTGCGTCATTCCGTAAATATTGACGCCGTTGACGGTCACCGCTCCATCTGCCACGGTACTCTCCTGTACGGCATCCGATTCGGTCGCCCCGCCTGCCGCGCTGCCCCCACCGCACCCGCGGGAGGCAATCGCCGCTATCAGGATAACCGCCAGGACACCGATCACGATCAAAAGGATCTGTGTAATATCCAGACGGTTTCTTCTCTTCTTTTTATAACGCCCGGAAGTATGCCCACTCCGACCGGCTGCCGCCCGGTTCATCGCAGTATCCCGGCGTCCCGTGCTTGTGTGCGCATCTGTACTTTTTGTATGGCTGGATGTTCCGGACGACGAACGATGCCCGGTACTGCTATGTCCGGCACGGCTGTACGAACTCAGCGTTCCGCCCTCCAATCCTCTATGTTCAAAATTCCTTCCTCCTGAAGAATTTCTGTTGTACTCACTCATTTTCCATCACCTGTCCGTCTTTTCCATGAAATTTTATTATATGTGTTTATTTGAAAATATCCCTGCTACAGTATAGCACAATTCTAGGAAAAGAAAATAACATAATTCTTAAATTAACTTATAAATTTTTTTGATCCCCACAACCTTTTCCTGGTACAAATTTCCACAGCCGCTCTGTTTTTTGTATAACGCTTCTTCTTTCAAATATATCTGATGTAAACAATCATTTTTGTTCCTGTTTACACACTGGCAAACTGCAGCGGGTATCTGCCGCATACTTGACTTTTCCATCTAATGCGGGTAGTCTTACAGCAGAAGGAGGTCTGCATCTATGCAGTTAATTGATTTACACGTTCATTCTACTGCTTCGGACGGAACACTCACGCCCACCGAAGTGACAAAGCTGGCGCTCCAATGCGGTCTGACCGCCTATGCGCTGACGGATCATGATACAGTTGACGGCGTTGCGGAAGCCATGCAGGCAGCCGAGAACTCCTCCCTGACTGTCATTCCCGGTGCCGAATTTTCCAGTCCTTATAAAGGAAAAGAAATCCATATTCTGGGGCTCTACCTGAACCCGCACTGCCCGGAACTTTTATCTGCACTGCGGCAGGTCCGCGAGATCCGCAACCGGCGCAATGAAGAGCTTCTCGCTTTATTTCAGGCAGATGGATTTCCCATTAAATATGAAGATTTAATTCACGGAAATGAACACACTGTCATCACCCGTGCCCATTTTGCACGCGCACTGCTTGAAAAAGGCTGTGTCACTTCGGTCAGCCAGGCATTTGATAAATACCTCGGGGACGGCAAAAAATATTACCGCCCGAAGCAGATGATTGAGCCGGAGGAAGCGATCCGCCTGATCCGTGTAGCTGGCGGTTTACCAGCGCTCGCACATCCTCTCCAGTATAAACTTGGCTGGAAAAAGACCGAGCAGCTTCTCTCCTATTTAAAAGAAGCCGGAATGATGGGCATCGAGATTTATTATTCCTCACACTCTCAATCCGACAGTCTTCATTTACGTGAAATAGCTTCGCGTCTCGGTCTGGTCTCCACCGGCGGTTCCGATTTTCACGGTGCCAACAAACCAGATATCCATCTTGGAAGCGGCTACGGCGGTCTGCGGGTTTCTGCACTGCTGCTGGACAACATAAAAGCCCGGTTACAGCAGAAAAACAGCTAAAATGCTGATTTACCCGCTCACGCTTCTATCGGTTCCGTATGTTCAGGCATTTACAATCTATATGAAAACTTCTTCATGAACCTGCTGAACAGACGTCTGTTTATATGTTTACATATGATAGAGCGCCTGCTCAATCCCTTCTTCCGAGACGGACTCCGCCAGTACGGCTTTCATTCCCGCCGCGCTGGCGGTTTTTTCTGTCTTTTCTCCGATACAGACGGCTGTAAATCCGTTCAATGTCTCCTTATCCGGCTGTAAAATATCCAGGAATCCCTGTACCGTCGATCCGCTCGTAAACGTGGCCGCATCGATCGCGCCCTCTTTTAGGAGTTCACGGATGCGCGCTGCAAGCGGCGATTCCTCCGGCGTGATCGTATCGTAAAGTGTCACATCCATATAGGATATTCCGGCAGCTTCAAATGCCTGCGTCAGTTCCGGCGAACCATGTCTGGCGCGCAGGATGCATACGCGTTCGTTCTGCTTCACCCGTTTTGCCAGCCCTTTTCCGAGATCTGCCGCATAAAAGCGCTCCGGAATATAATCTGGGTAAATGCCGTGTTCCCGGCAGACGGACGCGGTTCCCTCGCCGATCACAGCAAAACGCAGATGGGAGAGGCTCCTGAAATCTTTCTGCATCCGGTTCAAAAGCTCAAAGAAATATTGTGCCCCTGCCGGACTCGTGAGCACCAGCCAGTGATACGATTCCAGATTCCGAACCAGTTCATACAGTTTTTCTTTATCCGCTGTGCCAGCATCCGCTTTTTCTGATTTTTTCCAGACCGGTTTTAACTCAATCGTCGGAAATTCCAGCACCTCCGCTCCGGCATCGCGCAGATGTTCCGCCAGCTTCTGGCTGCGCTCCTTCGGGCGGGTAATCACGATCCGTTTTCCTGCCAACGGCTTTTCTTCTCTCCATGCACACGTATCAGCAAGCGCACAGACCTCCCCGATCACAAGGATGGCAGGCGCCTTGACGCCCTGACGCACACCCTCTTCCGGAAGTGTCTGCAGGGTTGCGCGGATCATTCTCTGGGACGCAAGGGTTCCGTTCATCAGAAATGCCGCCGGCGTCTCCGGTTTCATTCCCGCACTCAGAAGCCCTTCACAGATCCTCGGCGCATTCGCAACACTCATCAAAAAAATTAAGGTGCCGCCGACCCGAGCAAGTGCCTCAAAATCCAGAGCCGGCATGCCCTCCATACGATGTCCGGTAATCACATGAAACGATCCCGCCAATCCTCGGTGCGTCACCGGGATGCCAAAATATGCCGGAACTGCCAGGCTGGAGCTGATACCCGGAACCACCTCAAACGGGATCTGATGTTTCTTTAAAAATTCGGCTTCTTCGCCGCCGCGTCCAAAGACGAACGGATCCCCGCCCTTGAGGCGCACGATCGTTCCGCCCTTTTTCGCTTCCTCTAATAAAATTTCTAAGATTTCTTCCTGCTTCTTCGAATGGCGTCCACTCCGTTTACCAACGTCAATTTTCCGCGTGTGCTCCGGAATCCAGCCCAGTACCGCGTCGCCTGCCAAAGCGTCGTAGACGACGGCATCCGCCTGCTCCAGAAGTTCTCTGCCGCGCAGGGTAAAAAGCCCTGCATCGCCAGGGCCCGAGCCGATAAGGTAGACTTTCCCCAGCGGAGACAGTGCAGGCTTTCCCGATAACTGTTCCGCCAATTTTCTTCCAAGCTCCGCTGCTTTCTCTGCCTCCCCCTCAATGGAACCAATACGGACTTCTCCCGTTTCTTCCTTATAATAAAGACCTCGCAGCTTGATTTTTCCATTTTCAAGCACCGCCGAAGCTGCTGTCGGCGACGAACATCCGCCTCCAAGCGTGGCGACAAAGCCCTGTTCTGCCCTGGTTAAAACCGCAGACTCCTCAGAGTGAACCATTTTCACAAAAGGGATCTCCCGGTCACGCCGTCCCTGGATTGCCAGAATGCCCTGTCCTGCTGACGGGATCATTTCCTCCACAGAAAAATAACGGCTGATGCGATCTGCAAATCCCAGACGAATCAGCCCCGCCGCTGCCAGAATCAGCGCATCATATTCGCCAGAATCGAGCTTTCGCAAACGCGTGTTCAGGTTGCCTCGGATCCCCTTAAATTCTGCATCCGGGAATAATCTCTGCCCCTGTAGGACGCGGCGGCGGCTGGAAGTTCCAATTACCGGGTGTGCCGGAAGCTCGGATAAGCCTTCACGCAGAACCAGCACATCGCGGCAATCTTCGCGCTCTAAAAGCGCCAGCACCGGCAGCTCCTCCGGCGGACAGAGCGGCATATCTTTTAAGGAATGAACTGTCAGCTCGCACCGCCCTTCATAAAGCGCCTGATCCAGCTCTTTTACAAACAATCCCCTGCCGCCAACCGCATCGAGTGGACGGTCAAGCACCTTGTCTCCCGTCGTTTTCATCGTGATCAATTCAAATCCTGTCTCCGGACAGACATTCTGCATCGCTGCGATCGCCATCTTTGACTGAACAACTGCCAGCGCACTGTCGCGGCTGCCTACGCGGATCCTATTTTTATCTGTCAATTTTTAATCTCCTCTATAAAATATATTAAGTATCTTCTACCTCTGCCTCCGCCAGTACGCGGCGTACTTCTTTTGCCACACGATGCGTCAATCCCGGATCCGCTCCGCCAGAAATCAATCCGGCTGTCAGTTCTCTGCCCTGGGCGATCGCCGGGAAATAAAACTCTGACTGACTTTTATCGGAAGCCATATTAAACCAGACGGAATGGCTCGACGCATCCTCCTTGATCCCTGCGTCCGTCCCCGTCTGCCCGGTCGCTGCCAGCGCCATAAAAAAGTTTTTTTCCTGCCAGATCGTATCTCGAACTTCCTCATAGGTTTGTTCAATCAGACGGATTTTCCGTGAATCCGCCAGCTTCCGTATCTCTTCCGAAGTGTTCGGTGCAATCACCGTGATCGCTGCGCCAAATTTTTCCAGCACGCCGACCCGCCTCGATGCCACACTTCCAGCTCCCACAACCAGTACCTGCCGATCTGTCATATCTATAAAAATCGGAAAATAGGACATTTCTCTTCTCCCACTATTTTCGTTTGGTAACTGTTCAGTGCCTTCACAGTCACGCGCAATAAATCCGCAGACCTACTGAACAGTTACTTCGTTTGTTTCTATGCCACCGGAATTGAGTTCATCTCTTCAAAATCGTATTTCCGTATTATTATAAGGTTTCACGTTTTATAAATCAAGCATGAGGCAGATCTATTTTTCATTTTAGAACCTCTTTTGTTTCTGTTCACGGGTAGGCACTTTTGGAACCGAAAGTGCCGTAAGAAAACGTGGTGGCAGCAGGAATTTGCCCTATTGAAATGCGAAGCCACGGCAAATTCCGTTACTTTTTACGTATGCGTGTACAGTAACCCTCTTTTATTAATACCCGTATACGTAAAAAGTAATCCTTGTTTTGTCTTGCCAGAACAGTGCAGATTTTGTATACTTATAACACATTTAAATTCAATACAATGAGTATAAAAAGATTGACTAATACCAATAAAGGAGTTACAACGATGGAAGAATTTTACAAAGCAATCGAAGACAAGATCAAAGCTTCCGGCTATCCGGGCGAGGTAAACGGCGAGAATATCTACAACGACATCTGCGATCAGATGGAGGAAAAAGAAAATGGAACCTATCTGTTTCTCTCCAAAAAAGACAATGGCGTCGTATTTGAATACAAGGTAGACATTCTGGATGAGTCTTTCAATCTCTCCTATGTTCATATTACCGCAAATAACGACACGTTTCATATTGATTTTGACAATTAATAGACAATCTTTTCTTGGACATCCCTGTATTTTTGACATACAGGGATATTTTTTTAAGGATTTTTTTGGAAAATGTGAGCATTGCGCCCTTTATAGAGGTCTGTTATAATTATCATTGTTAAAAGATTGACGAAATTATAAACTGCACACAGGGTTGTGTGCCAATCCATGAAGGAGGGCTAAATATGAAAATCCAGAATATTTCCGATGTAAACACATTTTTTAAAGTAATTGATTCCTGCAAAGGAACCGTCGAGCTGGTTTCCCCGGAGGGCGACCGCATCAACCTGAAATCCAAGCTGTCCCAGTATCTGTCGATGGCAAATATTTTTTCCAATGGCTATATCAAAGAGCTGGAACTGGTTGCTTATGAGAAAGAGGACTTAGACCGACTGATTAAATTTATGTATCAGGGGGAGTAAGCTCTCTTCTAAGGTGTACACGGTATGTATCTTGCCGTTGTATAAAAAAATGTTTGAATGATACGATAGAAACTGTATAAAAAAGCTTCCTGGCTGCATGGCAGATTGGCTCTGCTGCACAGGAAGCTTTTTTCCGTTTTATGAATCTAAGTCAAACCGTTTCTCATACTTCACGCAGTAAACACGCAAACCTTCTAAACAGCTACGCTTCTATCCGCGCCAGCTCTTGAAAGACTTTTTCAATTTCTTCCCGCGACGCCCGGAATGTTCCCTGCACCATCTGGGTGCTCCCACCGCCGCGTCCCTGCAGACGAGCGTTTAATTCTTTTCCGAATGCACGCATATCACGGCCGAGGCTTCCGGCTGTGTAGTTATAACCTGACGCGTCATCGCCAGAGCACACCAGCACGGTCTCTCCTTTTTCCTGTTCCAATAGCAGATTTGCAAACTGACGCACCAGAACTGGCGTCATGCCCTGCTCAAATACAGCCAGCGCTTTCTGACCCTGCGGATAGACGTCTGCCTGCATGGTGAGAATGCGCTGCCAGAGGTGGTTGATCTCACCGTCCTTGCGCCCGCTCTCCTCTTTCAGATGGCTGACCGCCTCCGCCGCCTTCTCCGGTTTTGCAGAAAGCAGGTTAGAGATCGTCTGCATCTGCTCCGTCTTCGCCTCAAAATTCTCCAGCGCACGGTCACCACAGAGCATGGAGAAACGCACGCCGCCCTTGTAATTCATCAGGGAAAGCACCTTGATCACGCCGATCTCTCCCGTGTAATCCACGTGTGTGCCGCAGCAGGCACAGATATCCGCCCCCGGAATCTCTACGATGCGGACCTGACCGGTCAGCTCTTTCTTGCTACGGTAATCGATGGTTTTCAATTCCTCCTCACCCGGATATGTCACCTGTACCGGAAGATTCGCCCAGACAACCGCATTTGCCTTCTTCTCGATTTCCTTTAACTGTTCCCAGTTAAGCGGACCATTCAGATCGACCGTCACTTCATCGTGTCCCATATGAAATCCGACATTATCATATCCGTATGCGGCATGAATCAGCCCCGATATGATATGTTCTCCCGTATGTTGCTGCATGTTGGAAAAACGCTGTTCCCAGTCGATGGCCGCGTGAACGGTGCTTCCCACCTCCAGCGGAGCGTCCGTCTCATGAACAACCACGCCATGTTTCTCCTCCACATGTGTCACGTGCACTTCCCCGATCCGTCCGGTGTCCGACGGCTGTCCGCCGCCCTCCGGGTAAAATCCGGTCTGGGAAAGTTCCACCTCAAATCCGTGCTTTGCCGGACGGCAGGCGGTGACGATGGCATCAAATTCTTTTACATACGGTGTCTGATAATATAACGGTTCCATTTTCATTCCTCTTTTCATTTCGTTGTACAATGTTCTGTGACAAATCGTTATGGATAAACATCCATGTCGATCCGCCCGGTTATCTCGATTATTTCAACAAAAAATTTATAGTAAAATATTTCCGTCCTAATTTTCCTGATTTATGGAAACTGTGGCAAGCTGCCCCTCATATGATGAAGTGTATAGAAAATCTCGGAGGACATAACCATGAGTGATTTAGCGGCTACCAACTGCGGTTGCGGATGTGATAACAACGGAGGAAGCTGCGGCTGTAATTGTGGCTGTGGATGCGGCGGTTTCGGCAACAACAACTGTCTCTTCCTGATTCTGATTCTGCTGTGCTGCGGCGGATGTGGCGGCGGATGCTTTGATCACGGATGCGGCGGCAACAACTGCGACTGCCTGATCTGGATCCTGCTCCTGTGCTGCTGCTGTGGCGGCGGTGGCTTTGGCTGCTGATAAACATCCGCCCATATCCAGCATATCTTTTGAGAATGCATCCATGTACATTTTAATACCGCAGATTTAACACCATCACATCTTATTTGCGCGTCAACTGATAAATCAATGCATTGCAGATCGCGGCGGCTACATTGCTGCCGCCCTTTCTGCCTCTTGCCACAATATAAGGAGTGTCCGGCAAGGATATAATCAATTCCTTGGACGGCACGACATTGACAAAGCCGACCGGCACGCCGATGATAAGCTTCGGATGGATTTTTCCCTCCTGAATCAACTCGTACAGACGCACCAGCGCGGTCGGTGCATTCCCAACTGCAAAAATACAGTCTTTTCCCATTTCTGCCGCCTTGTCCATGCTGGCAACCGCACGGGTGGTCCCGGACGCTGCCGCTTTCTTCGCGACATCCTCGTCCGCCATAAAACAGTAGACCTCACCGCCCAGCGACGCAAGCGCGCGCTTGTTGATGCCGGATTTTCCCATATTCGTATCAGTCACGATGCACGCCCCATTTTTCAGGGCTTCCAACGCCTTATCGACTGCGCCCGGTGAAAATACAAGCGAATCTGCGTACTCAAAGTCGGCTGTCGTGTGAATCACGCGTTTCACAATTGGTGCTTCTTTCTCCGGAAATGTCCGTTCCCCCAGCTCCTCGGTGATAATCTCAAAACTTCTCGCCTCGATCTCCGACGGCAATACCTGACTGAGTTCTTTCATTTTTTCATCCATCTATTTACACTCCCTCTTCCAGAATCCGGTAAATTGCTTCCATATCCAAGTACTTCCGCATCGTGTCTGCCAGCCGGTTGTACTGCTCTTCCCGGTATTTCTCATAATCAAACGATAATCCGCCGACTTCCGGCTCCATTCCTTTTTCTTTCATCAGCGCACAGACAATCGTCTCCGCCACCTCTGCCTTGTCAAAAATGCCGTGGACGTAAGTGCCGTAGAGGTTGTCCCGGCAGCAGCCATCCTGTTTTTCAGTGTGGTTTCCCGCCTGTTCTTCCCTGAGTTTCAATAAACTATGATTTACGGCTTTTTCCTGCTCCTTGATCACGTTCTTAACAATATCACCGCCGACCGATGATGTCTCTCCCATATGTATTTCATATCCTTCCGCCTCCATCCCCGAAAGCCCGGAAAAGATACCGCTGACCGTCCCGAAACATCCCTTGACCTGTGTCCTGGTCTTTTCTTCCTGAAACTGTGTCTGTAACGGCAGAAGTCCCATACCGGAGATCGTACGCCCAGGCACACCCGCCTCGGTTCCTTCCTGATCTGACAGCGTCTGTCCCATCATCTGATAGCCGCCGCAGATGCCCCAGATCGGCGTTCCTCCGGCTGCTTTCTTTAAAACTGCCGCTTCCAGACCATTCTGCCGCATCCAGAGCAGATCCTCGATCGTATTCTTCGTTCCCGGAAGAACAATCAGATCCGGTCGTCCCAGCTCAGACAGGCGGCTCACATAACGCACCGAAACGCCGGGGATCGGGTCAAAGACGTTCAGATCAGTGAAATTGGATAAACGCGGAAAGCGGATGGCTGCAATGTCGATCCATGCCTCTACATGTTTTTCAGATGACTCGTTTTCCTGTTTAAGGGTATTATTCCGCCCTGTGGATGAAAGGCGGCTGCTTAAGCTATCCTCGTCCTCGATATCCACGTCCATGTACGGAACGACGCCGACCACCGGAATCTTGCATAATTTCTCGATCATCTCAACACCTGGATCCAGGATCGTCTTATCGCCGCGGAATTTGTTGATGATAAGCCCCTTTACCATCGCCTGTTCATCCGGTTCCAGAAGCGCTACCGTTCCATAGAGCTGTGCAAACACGCCGCCCCGGTCGATGTCCCCGGCAAGCAGCACCGGCGCACCCGCCATGCGCGCCATTCCCATGTTCACGATATCATCCGATTTTAAGTTGATTTCCGCCGGGCTGCCGGCGCCCTCGATCACGATGATATCGTACTGTTCGGACAAGTGCTGAAACGCTTTCTTGATTTCCGGGATTAGCTGCTTTTTATACTTGAAATATTCCTTCGCGGGCATTGTGCCGATCGGAACACCGCGCACGATCACCTGAGAACCGACATCGCTGGATGGCTTTAAGAGAATCGGATTCATGTCCACCGATGGCTCACAGCCCGCCGCCTGCGCCTGCACTACCTGTGCGCGTCCCATTTCCAATCCCTCGCTGGTAATATAGGAGTTCAGCGCCATATTCTGCGATTTAAACGGCGCCACGCGGTAGCCGTCCTGCTTGAAAATCCGGCAGAGTCCCGCCGCCAGCAGGCTTTTTCCCGCATTGGACATCGTTCCCTGTATCATGATTGCTTTTGCCACGGTGAAATCCTCCTTATTTTTGAGTGTCTTACCAAATAATGGTTGCTCAAAGCTATTTAATTCGAAGCTATTTTGTGCTTAACCGAAACTATTTTTCTGCCATTTGTCCTTTCAAATGACAGAGGCTATTTTATGGGTTCGTGTAACTGTTCAGTACCTTCACATTCACGCGCAAAAATCCATTAAAAATTGCCTACGGCAATGGGATTTTTGCCTGCTGGCCCATGTTTTCGTACGGTCAGCGCAGTAAATGCGCAGACCTACTGAACAGTTACGGGTTCGTTTTATATTACAAATTCACATTGTGTTTTTCTTCAGATTGTACCTCTTTCAAAATATTTATCAACCTTTCATTTTCTCCCCGGTTCCGCACCGCCACCCGGTAATAATGACGGTTCAGCCCTTCAAAATTCTCACAGGCGCGAATCAAAATGCCATGCTCTAAACATCCCTGTTTGTAATCGCGCGAATCCTCATCCGGCGAACGGAACAACAGATAATTTGTCTGGGACGGATAAACGATAAATCCCAGTTCTTCCAGTTTTTCCGCCAGCCGCGGACGTTCCGTCTGCAAAGATTTAACCGTCCATTCCAGCAGATTTCCTTCTGAATGATCCGCCAGTACCGCAAATGCCGCCACCCCGCCCGCCTGCGCCGGAGCCGAGACACTCCACGGCTGGCGGAACTTCTCGAGGCGTTCCCGGAGTCCGGCATTGGGGATGATGCCATAGCCCAGGCGAAGGCCTGCCATTGAGCAGATTTTGGTCAAGGCATTTAAGAGAATAACGTGATCTCCAACACCATTTAACAAATTTCCAACAAACGAACATTCTCTCCGTGTATCCAAAAACCACTGAAAACACTCGTCCAGCATAAGCCAGGTATGTGTTTCCCGGCAGACCTGTGCCAACCTTTCCAGCTCGGTGGCTGAAATAGCGCGCCCTGTCGGGTTATTGGGATTTCCGAGAATCAATATTTTTTCCCAGACGTTTTCATGTTTAGAGGATAAAGTTGGGACCGAATCTATCTTCGATGCATCCCCGGAGCCATCGCAAAGCATGGCATACAATTCTTCCCTCGTACTCTCCAGGGAAAATCCATTTTCTTCCTTTAAATGAAGCCACCGGATCTCGCAGCCGCACATCCGAAGCGCCTGCTCATACTCCGAAAATCCCGGTGCCAGCAAAATCGCCTGTTTGGGCCGAATCGCTGAGACAACTGCATATAAAATATCCGAAGCACCGTTTCCAAACACGAGCCAGTCCTCCGGAATCGGCGTGCCGTCTGCCTCATAAAAAGCAGCCGCTGCACGCCGCAGCTTCCGGCATAAAGCATCCGGATATTGTTCCCAAGCAGCCGCCGATGCCATCACAGCATCACGGACCGCCTGCGGCATTCCAAGACGATTTGTATTGACTGAAAAATCTAACTCTACGGCTGCATCACCGTAAATATCGCCGCCGTGCGTGTATGGCATAGATGCTTCCTCCCTGTTGTTCCCTCTTTTTTGTGTATTCTTTATCTGGTTACTCTTTCCTTCGTTCGTTCTGTTTTTGATATTTTTATCTGTTTGATTGCTTCATTATTTGGATTTTTTGCTTTTTTTATATTCTTCTTTGTTAAAATTCCCTTATCAAAACAAAATCACGGCCCGCATCACCAGTGCCAGAAGTCCCATGATTCCCGCCGCTCCATACATCAGGCGGTTGACACGGCGGATGTCCTGCGGTTCAATCGGGTGTATCTCATCACCGATATATGGCTTCGGAACTAACTTGCCGAAATACCAGGCATCGCCCGCCAGTCGCAAGCTCAGCGCGCCGGCGCATGCCGACTCGGTCTGCGCGGAATTGGGGCTTTTGTGGTTCCGGCGATCACGCCGCCAGATACGGTAAGCATTCTTTCCGTCATATCGTAAAAGGTATGCAGATACTATCAATAAAAGCGCTGCCAGACGCGACGGAATCAGGTTTACCAGATCGTCCAGTTTTGCTGCCGCGCGTCCAAAATGCAGATACCTGTCATTTTTATATCCGACCATCGAATCCATCGTGTTGACTGCCTTGTACAGCCAGCCAAGAAACGGACCTCCGATCGCCAGATAAAACAAAGGCGCAATCACTCCATCCGATGCATTTTCCGCTACCGTCTCAACTGCCGCCCGTGCGATCCCCGCCTCTGAAAGAGGTTTCGTATCGCGCCCGACAATCATCGACACTGCATAGCGGGCTCCCTCGATCTCTCCCGCCTCCAGCTTCCGGCAGACCGCCATGCTCTCATCCCGCAGGGAGCGCGCCGCCAGCAGATAGTAAGTCATGACCGCCTCGACTACTGTCTGAATCCAGATGCCGCCCAGACGGGAAATCCAGAGGATTGCGCCTGCCACACTGCCTGTCACAAGCAGCACCAGACACACAAAAAGAACGCCCGCGCGGCGTTCCCCCCGTTCCGTTGCATGCTTTTTTCCAGCTGGACGCAAATATTTTTCCAGCCACACAATCAGATTTCCGATCGCCCGGACTGGATGTGGCATCGAATGCGGATCACCCAGGCACAGATCCAGAAGATAACCTGCCAGAATCGCAGCTAAGTGATATCCGACCATTCTGCCTTCTATCATTCCTGTCAATACTTTACTGATTGCTGTCATTTTGTCTACTCCCAACTATTCTTTTATTTGATCCGCATTCCCAGACCGCAGATAACCCGGTGCACTTCCTCCGAATATGCGGCGATCCGCTGGCAAATGCGCCCGTCTGTCTCCCGATAATCGCGCTCAAATGCTTCCATCGGCACAATGCCGCAGCCGATTTCATCCGCCGTCACGAATGCATCCGGATTTTCCTGCATCAGGCGTTCTGCAAACACGTATGGATCGCGCCCGGCTTCCATCTCACGCCTCACAAACAGTTCAAAATGCGTGATCAGATCCGCCTGCATGATCGTCTGTTCGTCCGTTTCTAATCTCCCGTCCGCGATGCGTGCCGTAACTCTACACGCTTCTGGATTTTTCGATCGATTCAGAACGGTGGATAAGTCTTTTGTTTTCCTCCGTTCCAAAGTACGTTTTTCCCACAATTTCATCGCATACGCTGTCTTTCCTTGTTCCCTGCCGCCAATTATAAAAATCATTCTGCTTTTCCTCGCTTAAAAATTCAAAAATCGCAGGCACGTACCTGCCAGCCGCATCGCCGCCAGCACCAGCAGCACATTCCGCTCGCAGCTCTGCAGAAAATGCCCTGCCAGATCGCCGTTGATGCCGCCAAATTCCCGCATGGAAAAACGATAATAGCAAACAAAGGTTGCAAGAGCCGTCAACGCTGCCAGAGCGCCGCGCAGATGTCCCCAGTAAATCATCCAGCTGATCGCCAACACTGCTAAAACTGCCATACTCACGCGAACAACCTTTGTCTCGGCACTTCTGGAAAATTCAGCGGCAAGCCCGTCCTTTTTCGCCTTTGGAAATGCCACCACCGAATAGCCGCTGCAGGCGCGTTCCAGCATAAGCGCCCCCGGCAGCAGCCACACATCTGCTCCCACAAGCTCAGAAACTGCCCCCGCATAGAGAAGCAGGTACAGCCCCAGACCGATGATCGCAAACGCCCCCGTATGGGGATCTTTTAAAATCGCCAGCTTTTTTTCCCGCTCGCCGTAGGAATGGCGCGCATCCGTCACATCGAGATACCCGTCCATATGGATTCCACCAGTAATCAATAGTGGAACCGCCGTCAACAGGCAGGTCCGGAACAGAACTCCAGCACCCAAAATTTCACAGAGCGCAAACGTGGCTATCTCTACCGCCCCGATCACCGCCCCGATCAGCGGAAAAAAACAAAGCGCATAGCGCATCCGCTCTTCCGTCCAGTCCATGCGCGGCATCGGAATGCGTGAATACATAGAAAATGCAATGACAAAACTTCCTATCAGATTCAATCTTCGATCCCCCTGACTCTATTCTGGCAACTATAACTTTAGCAGGCATTCCGCTCTGTTCCACTCACTGACTACCCTACATCTTTTGTCCTTTCATCGGCTGCAAAAACAGGTGTTGACACCGCAATCGGAATTCCATACACCACTTCCGTCACCGAATCCGCCATCTGTCCCAGTTCCCGGTTGATCCGTCCCAGAAGCTCTATGTACCGCTCCGATTCCAGATCATACGTCACACCGTCCGAAAAGATCTCATTCGTTACAATGATAAGGTCATGGCACTGGTTTTGCAAGCGTTTTATTCCTTGCAGAATCCGCTCTTGCGCACCATTTTCCTGAGCATAAAATTCATTGAGGACAAGGTTGGACATACATTCAAGGAGAAGCACTGGTTTTTGTGCCACTCGGCAGGACTCCCAGCGCTTCAAACTATCGTTTTCCTGTTCAGCGTCCAAACCAGCCGAATTGGACTCTTCGAATCTCTCCTCTAATTCTAATGTTTCTAACCCCGTATACCGCTCAATCGTCTCAAACCCTTTTGCCGCGCGCATCCGCCGATGGCGCTCCACCCGTTTTCTGCCTTCATCATCCCAAATCCGCATCGTCGCCAGATACCAGAGTGTCCCACCGTTCCTGTTCCGGCACTGCACGGCAGTCTGTTCGGCATATTCGGACTTGCCGCTGCCACTGCCGCCTGTAACTATATATAACATCGTTCATTTATCCTCTTTTTCACTGAATTGCAGCAGTTTCCATGCTTTAAAAACATACGCAAAAAATGTTTTAATCCGTATATCTCATCACACCAGCGGCTTATATTCCTCTATTTCCATCTCCGCAAACGTATCCATATCCCGGTAAATGGACAGCGCCATATCCAGCAGTGGAAACAGCGCCAGCGCCCCTGTACCTTCTCCGAGTCGAAGTCCCGCCTGGATAGCCGGAGTTACTCCTATCAAATCAAGCAGCCAGATAGACGCCGGTTCCGCCGATACATGGGCTGCCAGCATATAGTCCGTCGCTGCCGGTGCAATTCTTCCAGCAGCTGCCGCCGCAGCTGCCGCGATAACCCCGTCAATCACAACCGGAACATGATAGATGGCACCGCCCAAAAAAGCACCTGCCATCGCCGCCAGATCGAATCCGCCTACCTTTTGCAATACCTCCATGCCATCCATGGGATCCGGGTGATGCAGTCCGATTCCACGCCGGATTGCCTCCGTTTTCCGTTTCAATCCAGCCGAATCTAAACCCGCCCCAGCTCCAGTGACAAGTTCTGGATCCTTTTGCAGCAGAACCGATGCGACCGCACTGCTGGTCGTCGTATTGCCGATCCCCATTTCACCCACTGCAGACAAGCGGTACCCCTGCTCCTTCAGCACACGCACCGCATCAATTCCCGTCAAAATGGCTGTCAACACCTCCTGGCGCGTCATCGCTGCTGCTTTTGTAAAATTGGAAGTTCCACGGCGGATTTTCCGTTCCGTTAGGGGATAAAGTTCTCCCCGATGTTCTACCTCACAGGCAATTCCCATATCGATCGGAAACACATCTGCCTCTGCCTTTTCTGCCATCAGGCAGGAACAGCTCCTCCCGCGTGTCATATTCGAAACAACTGCCGCCGTAACCTCCTGCCCGGTCTGTGATACTCCTTCTTTGACTACCCCATTATCTGCGCAAAAAATTAAAAGCGCACGCCTGGAGAAGTCTGGCACTTCCTCCCCCTGCGCTGCCGCCGCCCGCACAATATCTTCCTCCAGGACTCCCAGACTGCCAAGCGGTTTTGCCACATGCCCCCAATGCTTTTCTGCCTGCTCCCGGATTGTCTTGTCCGCTGGTACAATCTGTTTCTTAAGCTGGTCAAACCGTATTTCCAGCTCTTTTTCCGAAAAATGCCGAAAATCTTCCAGAGATTCCAATGTCTTCATATTCTCCTGCTGCATCTATATGTTCCTCCCGTTTTCGTTTCCGACCTTTTCCATGGGTCCGTGAACGGGCGTACCCTTTCAGTCTATCGTTTACCGGTTCAAAATTCCGCCTATGATTGTACCATTGACCGGAACAATACGCAAATACAAATTTGTTCTCACACCGAAAGCATGAAAAAGAATGTGCCTTGGCACATCCTTTTTCAAACCCATCTTATAAAATTCCATTTCACATATCCATACAAAACATACAATCTTAGGAAACGCAATCACTTAATCCTCACGCAACCCCTTTCAACATCCACTCATACGCATCATACGCCGTCCGCAGGGAAATCTCGGCAGTCTCTAGTTCTGCTTTTTTCTGCAGATAAGACGCCTCACCCTGTAAATACGTTGCTTTATTAATCGCACCGGACTGATACTTAATCTGGGTGGCGCCGTATGTTTTTTCGGCAGACTGGTAGGCTGCCTGCGCCGCGTCACGTTCTAGGCTTAATGCCGCTATCTCAGCGTACTGCTCATCCGCTGAGGCGCTTGCGGCGCTCTCGGCTTCCTCGATCTGCTGGTGGCGCAGCTTGCGCGCCGCATCTCCGGTTGCGGAGGATCGTCTGGCTGATTTGACACTGGAACTTGCAACGACAGCTGCCGCGCGGTCCGCATCCAGATTCATAGAAGCCAGTTCCGTTGCCGATACGGCTGGAATTTCCCCCAGCGTAATAGAAGTTCCGCTCTTTCCAAGTAAAATAGCAAGCTGGCGCAGCGCCTTATTTGCCTGATCGGTCGTAGATTGTAATGCTGTCTGGGCGCTTAGCAGGTTTTTCTGAGCCTGCAGCAGATCCGTCTCCGTGCAAAGCCCCGCTGCCAGTTCCCGCTCTTTGCGATCCACCTGCGCCTGATAGTTCTCTGCCGTCTTGGCAGCCGCCTCCACCTCGTCCTGAAGCTGCCGGCAGGTGCCCCACTGGATCTGTGCGGTCTTTACGACCTGCCAGACCGTCCGGTTTCTGGACGCACGGCTTGACGCCGAATTTAAGGAAGTGAGGGACTTTTTATACTGCTTCGCTGCCATCGACAGCGTTTGTGCATTTCGCTCATAGGTGCCGATCAGTGCCTCATCTCCGCCCGCATCTTCGAGCTCATCTGCTTTATAGTTCATATCCCGGGCACCGGAAATCATCGCATCGTAGGCTTCCTGGTAGACGGCAAGGCTGTCCTGATAACTGTAATCGGCGCTGACAGCCGTTCCATTGCCGCGCCGCACCAGCGCCTCCAGTTCCCCGTACTCTATCACAGAATCCGCGAGCTGTTCCTCCGTATAGGAGCCGGACTGGCTGGCGATCGTGTTGTCTGCGCTGTTTTCGGTTATGGTGCCATCTTCCAGCGCCGGACCATCTGCCTCGCTGTCTGAATCACTTTCAGTGCCGGAAATCAAAGGCGTTTTCGCCGCCTGCGCCGGGCTCGATACAAGAATACAAGCCGCCAGGGCAATTCCGATCGAACGAGTCAATCTGCTTTTTCCGATTCGTTTCACATTATAACCGTCCAGATGCACATCCAAAGCACTTGCACCGCTTCGGTCTCTTTCTTGCCCCTTGCGCATCTTTTGCTCTGTCCCAGCTTCCGCGTTCATCCATTTTCCTTTCAGATTTCGCATCATCCGCCCACCCCTTTCTACTGCGTGGACGCCAGACCGCCCACCGCCCACTGGTAGGCGAGCTGCGCCTGGAGAAGCGACATCGCTGCCGTCTCTTTTGCCACGGATGCCGATTCATAGGAATAGGTTGCGCTCTGGTATGCGTTCTGGCTGATAAGTCCGGCTGCCAGCTTGCGGTCGTTGGTCTGTTTCGTCTTTTCTTCTAATTCAAGGCTGCGTTTTGCCTGTTCATACTGTGCCTCAGAAAGCTTCAGATTCTGATAAGCCGACTGGACATTCGACTTGACTGCCTCCTTTCCGCTGGTCAGAGTTGTCTGGTACTGCTCTTTAAGGGTGCTTGTCATCGCATTGTTGACCTGACGTGCCAGAATCTTTAACTGATAATTATTTTCCTGTGCTTTCGCAATGTCCTCTTCGAGGTTGACCGATGCACTCATCTGTTCCTGCGGGTCCGGTAATGCACCGATTTCTACTGATGCGCCATATTTCCATCCAAGCATCTGGCACAGGGATTCCTTCGTCGATGCAATATTGCTCTCCGCCGTCGTGATGGACGCCTGCGCCTTTAAAAGAGTCTCCTTGGCATCCAGCACATCCGTCTGGGTCGCGCTTCCGGATAAAAGCTTTAAGTTTGCCGTCTCATAGTCTTTTTCTGCCTTGGACACCTGGTTCTGCACACTCTTTAAGTTTTCCTGGGCATTCCAGTACTGGATCATCAGGTTCTGCGCCTGCTGTACCAACGATTTCTCGGTCTGCGTATACCCCCACGCCTTAACATTCGCATCATCGACGTTATTATCGCCCTGCTCGCGCATCTGGGTCGCGGAAGTCTCGCTTCTCTGTGCTGCTGCCAGTGCGGAACCATAATTCGCATCATCTGAATCCGGGTACTCGATACTGCTCTCGATCTCATCTGCCGCGTCATAATATTCCTGCGCGATCTCATTGCTGTCTTTGCCCTGATAATCCTTGTACTCGATCCGGTTCTTCTCCACTGTGCTGTTGTACTCATGGATCCGATCAGCAATCTCGTCAAATTCGAGCTTATCATCCTGCAGCGAAGCCCATTTTTCTGTGGAATATGCAAATTGCGGGCTGGCTGCCAATACCTGGACCGGCGCACCTGTCGCCAGGAATACTCCCAGTGAGCAGGCTGCCACGCCAGAGGCAATCCGACGGGTCAGGCAGAATCTTCTATTTTGATTCATGTATGTCACTCCATTCCGATCTATCTGATTTTAATTTCCGCAGCAAATATTTTATTTCCTACAATATTTTTTCAATTAACCTATATCTAATCCACATCCGGTATCTCTTCCTTCGGTTTCCGGCTCAGCAGTGCGTAATATACTGGAACCATGAAGAGCGCGACAATCACACCTGCGGTCAGGCCGCCGATATCTACGATCGCCAGACCCTGTGTCGTGGAACCGCTGCTTCCGATTGCCAGTGCCATCGGGATCATCGCGAGGATGGTTGTCATACTTGTCATCAGAATCGGTCGGATACGGGTCGCACCTGCCTCGATGAGCGCTGTCCGCAGATCCATCGTGGAGCGATACTGGTTGACCGTATCCACGTAGAGAATACCGTTATTTACAACAGTTCCGACCAGAATCAGGAAGCCAAGCAGGGACGTCATACTGATGCTGACGCCGGTCAGCTTCAGTAATCCGAAGGAACCAACCAAACTGAACGGGATGGTCGTCATAACCATGATGGAAAACTTCACAGACTCAAACTGTGCCGCCATGACAACGAATACCAGGAAGACTGCAATCGCAATCGCGCGGTACAGGGAGCTGAACTCACTCTTCATCATACGGTCACGGCTGTTCTGCCCAATGCTGATTGTGCCGCTTAAGTTCGGAGTAATTACCTCACTATTGATTTGCTGCTGTACATTATCACCGGTGTAATCGGCAGAGATTGTGATCTCATATGCACCGTCGGTTCTGGAAATCGAAGCCGGGCTATCCTCAAATACGACATTTGCCACATCGGTCAGTGCCACCTTCTGTCCGTTTGTTCCCGTCAAAATAATATCTTTTATGTTATCAACTGTCTCGTACTCGCCCTCCGGATACTCAACCGTTACCGTAATGTCCTCGCCGTCAATTTTAAGTGTCGTCGCGTCGATACCACTCAACATCTGGTTGATCGTCGTTCCGATACTGGAAGCCGTGAGTCCATACGCCTTTGCCATGACTGGATCAATCTTCAGGGTAATGATCGGTGCATTATTCTCAATACTGGAATGGATGTTGATGACATCCGTTCTTGCTGTCATTTCCTTGACAATCTTATCACTAACTTCTTTTAATTCATCATACTGCGTGCCGTGAAGAATCACTTCATAGCCGCGCTGTCTTCCCATGAAGCTCATGGAAGTCGATGCCGATACGTCGATCGTACAGTTTGCAATGTTATCCATCTCTTTCTGCCACTGATCGGCTACATCGTCTGTTTTCATGGTACGGTCATCTTTCAGATAGGCACTGATCTCACCGCTGTCTCCGTTGTAACGCAGCATGTACGAATCAACCTGGTCGCTCGCGGAAACAATCGCCTCCGCTTCTGCCAGCGCCTCCTCGATCTTTTCCTGTTTCAGACCCGGACGCGTCTCAATGCTGACACTGACCGTACCGGTATCATCCGATGTCATCAGCTCCGTCTGCATTCCGCTCGCCAGAATTACCGTCAGTACAAGTACCAGAACCGAAAATCCCATAACCATCGCTTTGTGGTTTAACAGACGGTCCATGATGCCGCGGTACCATTTCTGTAAACGTTCAATCGGACGTCCCATCAGGGCGCGCTTCGCCTCGCTCGGTTTGTAGAACAGATAGCACAGCGGAACCACCGTCATCGCAGAAAGCAGGGACGCCGACATACAGAATACGATCGTGAATCCCAGCGGTTTGAACATCTGTCCGGTCATACCGTTTAAGAATGCCAGCGGCAGGAATACGACACAGGTCGTGATCGTCGAACCGATGATCGAGTTGATGACAATGCCGGTTCCGTGAAGCGCTGCCGAAAAATAGCCAAGCGCCCCCTTGTCTTCCTGCTCCGCCGTTGCACGGAAACAGCTCTCCAGTACAACGATCGAGTTATCGACCATCATGCCGACGCCGAGTACCAGCGCACTCATCGTGATAACGTTCAACGAAAATCCTGCCATCGTGATCGCAATCAAGGACATCAAAATCGAAGTCGGAATGGAACTTCCGACGATCAAGGACGCCTTATAATCGCCAAAGAACAGGAAAATGATGAGCATGGAGATGATAACCGCCAGAACCATTGTCTCTGCTACGTCTTTTAAGGAATCAAGAATCGTGTCAGATGTATCATTTGCAACCGTGATCGTCAGATCCGAATCATCTGCCATCAATTCTTCAACTTTCTCTTTGACAGCCGAGGACACTTCCATATCTGTGCTGTCCTGCTGCTTCTGAATCGAAATGGAGAGCGTCTCCTGACCGTTGTAACGGGAAATGCCGCCCCGGTCTTTCGTTGCCTCATACACATTTGCCACATCCGACAGAGAAATAATCTGTCCTGCCGGCGTCTTGATTGGAATATCCTGCAGCTCATTTACCTGTTCTGTTTTTAAGGAGGTAGTAACGGAAAGCTCCAGGTTTCCGGCATCTGCCTCACCCGACGGGGATGCCACGTTCGCATCGCTGATCGCACTCGCAACATCCTGCATGGTCAGATTGTACTGATCCATTTTTTCAGACTGTAATTCAATGCTGACGTACTTAGAAGAACCGCCTCGCGTCTCAATGTTTGCAATTGAAGAAATTCGCTCTAATTCAGGTACTATCTTCTGATCCACATAATCGTAGAGGTTTGTCTGCGTCTTATGTGCAATCGAAAGCATCATGCTGTCTCCTTGATTGGAGTTCATCGACATAACGCTCGGTTCCACATCATCCGGCAGCGCCCGCTGGATATTGTCCAGTTTCTGCTTTAAGTTGTCATATGCCTCATCCATATCGGTGCCGTAATCGTACTGAAGCATGATCATCGAACGTCCATCGCTCGATTCGGAGGTAATCGTGTCCACACCTTCCAGCGTACCGATCGCATCCTCGATCGGTTCGGTTACCAGCTCGCTGATATCCTCCGGTCCTGCGCCTGAATAATTTGCCATGATAATCAGCATTGGCGTCTCCATATCCGGCATCTGCTCCAGCTTTGCCGAAAAGACCGATGAAATACCGAATACAACCAGACACAACAGAGCCATGACAGTAGTAACCGGATGTTTCAGGATATATTTCGTTACTCCCATGTCTTACATTCCTCCTGTCCTACTGTTTCTGTCCATTTTTTGCATCTTTCGGGGTGCCTGCATCACCCGCAGGCTGATCCTTTCCGCCATCTGCCGGAGCGCCCGCTTTCTGTCCATTTCCAGAGCCTGCCAGGGCATCGGCTTTCTGGTTTCCAGCTTCATCCGCTGCTGCCGCATCTGTTTCTTCACCCTTTAAGTTAACGGTTGAACCCTCATAAAGCTGGGAACTCCATGTACTGATGACGAGATCATCTGCCGTCAGCCCGGACTTGATTTCCGCCAGCTCCGTATTATAAAGCCCCACTTCGACTTCCACTTTATGTACCGTTCCATCCTGGTAAACATAGACATTTCCAACGCCGTTATCATAGTAGATTGCATCTACCGGCACGGTCATGACATTCTCTGCACGCTCAGAAGTTACTGTTACCTTGACAGTACTTCCCGTTGAAAGGCTGTTCGCCTCCGGCAGCTCTGCCTTTATCTTAAACAGACCGTTGCTCTCGTCCGCCATGCTGCTGACATCGGTAATCACACCATCATAAGTCGTTCCATCTTTTACAATCGTCATCGCGTCGCCCTGGTTTAAGTTGCTCATAACACGCTCGGATACGTAGAACGATACCCGTTTATCTCCCTCACCGGAGATAACGCAGAGCTGCGCCTGCTGGTTTACATGATCATATACATCAATATCCATCGTCTCAATCTTGCCGGAGATCGGTGCGGTCACGGAACTGTATTCCACCTGACGATCGTAGTTTAATTTTGCCGATTCATAATTTAACTGTGCCGTCTTCGCCTGGTTCTGATACTGCTCCCATTCCTGATCAGAAATATCTCCTCCCTGATAAAGAAGCTGCATACGGCTTAAATTGCTCTGTGCCTCGGTCAGGTTAACAGAGGCGGAGTCCATCGCATTTTTCGCCGTCTCAACCTGTTCGGTATTGATCGTACAGAGAAGCTGACCCGCTGTCACCATATCACCGACGCTGACGTTGACACCCGTCACATCGCCGGATGCCTTCGCATAGACATAGACAACGTCCGATGCCTCGACAGTACCGGATGTACTGGTTGTCCGCTCAATCGTTCCGCTCTTTGGATTCTCAGCCGCAACCGTCGCCACATTGTCCATCTGCGTGTCCTGCATACCGCCCGGACCGCCCGGACCGCCGCCTGAACCTCCTTTGCTGCCACCCTTGAAACGCATAAAAAGCGCCGCAAGTACGAGCACCACCACCACCGCGATGATGGCTGTTTTCTTTTTATTCCGCTTTGCCGCTTCCATCAGAGAAGATTGTTTACTCATTTCGCATATTCCTTTCTGGTTTTTCCTAATTGTCCCTAGTATAACATCCCATTTTTAAACGAGTTTCAACTACATATAAACTGAATGTAAACGAACCGTGAAAAAAATGTGTTGCACCGTTCACAATCAGTTTAAACTTATGTGGTATACTATGAGTACTTATGATATTACATCTTTTTAATTGAAGTATAGGGAGGTTTTACGGATATGTTTCACATTCTCGTGGTAGAAGATGATGCGAAACTGCGTTCCCTGTTCTGCACGGTACTCACCAACAATGGTTATCTGGCGCTTCCGGCAGAAAGCGGCGAAAAAGCATTATCTCTTTTAGATTCTGAATATGTAGATCTCATTATTTCGGATATTATGATGTCCGGAATGGACGGATATGAACTGATTGATCACCTGCGGACGAGTGGATTTACGATGCCGATCCTGATTATCACCGCCAAAGAGCGCTTCGAAGACAAGCAGCGCGGCTTTCAGGCAGGCACGGATGACTACATGGTGAAGCCAATCGATGTCAATGAGATGGTTCTGCGGGTTGGCGCCCTGCTCAAACGCGCCAAGCTCGCGACGGAGCATCGGATTGTCTGCCAAAATACGATTCTCGACTACGATGCACTGACGGTCACGGTCAACGGGCAGGAGACACTTCTGCCGCAGAAAGAATTTTACCTTCTATATAAATTACTTTCTTATCCAAATAAGATTTTCACGAGGCAGCAGCTCATGGACGAAATCTGGGGGCTTGACTCGACAACCGACGAACGGACGGTCGATGTGCATGTCAACCGGCTGCGCGAACGGTTTAAAAACTGCGATGATTCTATCATCATGACCGTGCGGGGTCTCGGCTATAAGGCGGTGAAAACAGAAGCATGATCAGCAAGAACTTTACCAAATATTTCCAGATTCCACTCTACTGGCTGACCCTCCTGGTCTTTTTCTTCCTGGTGTCCTCGTTGATGCCGATGCTGACCGGATATTTTGTCTCGCTGCTCACAAGCGGAACAGATAAACACGAAGTTTTTCGGATTTTCGGTCCGAATTTTCCGAGTCTGATGTCATTTTTGAGCAGCCTTGCATTCAGTATCGCGCTGTCGCTGTTCCTCTGGTCGAAAATCCTCTGCCCGATCGGTTCCATAAGCCTTGCCGCTAAGCAGGTAGCAGACGGAGACTTTTCTGTTCATGTGCCAAATTCGAAGTCTTTGCAGGCGATCTGTGAACTAACCGACAATTTTAACCGTATGGTGCAGGAGTTAAACAGCATCGAATCGCTGCGAAATGATTTCGTGACCACGGTTTCCCATGAGTTCAAGACACCGCTCGCCGCCATCGAGGGCTATGCGACATTGCTGCAGGATCCATCTCTCTCAGAGGCGGACCGGAATGAATACACGCGCATCATCATCGACAGCACGCGCCAGCTCATCACGATGACCGGCAACATTCTTCTGCTTTCCCGCCTGGAAAAGCAGGAGATCGTGACCGGCCGCACGACGTTCAGCCTCGACGAACAAATCCGGCAGGCGATTCTTCTGCTGGAACCGCTCTGGGAGAAAAAGCATCTGAATCTCGACATTGATTTGACGGCGTGCAAATTTTACGGCAACTGTGAGATGCTGCAGCAGGTCTGGATCAATCTCCTGCAAAATGCCATCAAATTCACCCCGGCTGGCGGTATGCTTTCTGCCAAACTCGTTATCACAGGAGATAAGGTGCGTGTCTCCATCCGCGATACCGGCGTCGGCATGGATGACGCCACGATGAAACGGATCTTTGAAAAATTTTACAGCAGGAACTCTGATCCCAATGAAAAGGGCAACGGGCTGGGACTTTCCATCACGAAACGGATCATCGACCTGATGCACGGTACCATCAAGGTATCCAGCCAGGTGGACGAGGGTAGCTGCTTTACAGTGATTCTGCCGCTTGAAAAAGCATAGAATCTCATCGGCAAAACATATTGTACCCGACAATCATCAGAGAAATGGCGATGCTGACCCATAGAAAATTCTTTGGGAAAATGAGCACCAGGGTCATGCCAAATCCCATTGAAAAAAGAACTAAACCAAATAAACGCTTCATAGAATGATACCTCTCTGAAATGTCTGTTTTCAAAAGAAGTTAAATAGCAGGCGATCATTGCCAGAGACATCTGACATTCGATCGTGTGCTATGATCATTCTATGAAGCGTTTTGATTTTAATTTCTTTATTTCTTCTCTTCCATCTCGCCCGCCATTTTCTCAGCTGTCTGCATCGTCTCCGCATCGATCGGTCCGGTGCTTCCGCCGACAAATTTATTGACGAGATCCGGTGCCATGTCGAGAACCTTGGTCAATGCATCCTGATGCTTGATATTGACCACCTTCGTCATGCCATTCTGAATGACCAGCACCGCGCTCGGCGTCATCTTGGCGCTCATGCCACCCGCATTCTTCTCTTTCGCCGACTGACCAAACGCGCCCGCCGCCATGCCGCAGGTTACATCCACGAGTGGAAGTATAATCGCATCGCCAACTGTCACCGGCTCTCCCACGACTGTCTTCGTCGTGACGAACTCATCCATACCCTGAAATAATGCACCGATTGTCGATGCAAACTGATTGTCTGCCATATTATCTTCCTCCTCGGTTTCTATATTTATAAACCTGTGTCCGTACATTCTTATCCATCCAGATCCGAAGCGCCATCAATGCCAGCACGCCAATCTGGACTCTGCCCCGGAACGAAAGCTCCCCGTCCAGCGCATTTGCATCCATGACCGGAGTCAAATCAATCTTCTTTCCGTAAACTGGATACAAAAAAGCTGCCACACTCAAAAGTTGTCCCATCAAATAAGGATCCTCCACGCCAAACGTAACCTGCCCGGACAGCTTTCTGGGAAATATATGCCGCAGAACTCGCATGAGCTGGCGTTTGATCAGGCGAAATGACTTCTGATTTTCTTCATTTTCTATAAATGCAAGGACGGATTGGCGTTTGTGCTCCAGGTTGTTGATTCGGGTAAGCAGCTTTGAGAGGGATTGCCGCAGGGCGCTCCATTTTTGTTTGAACCAGCTAATGATTCTATGAAGGAACGATTCACGCTTTTCCTGGCTGGGATTTGATTTTAATTCATTCTTTGCCTGATGCGTTTCTCCTTCTGCCTCGGACACTCCCGCCTCCTTCACATCTGGAAATGCATCTGCATTCTTCACAGCTTGAGACATTTCCGCCTCCCTCTGCGCACTCCGTCTCTTCACCGCCTCCTCCAGCAGCCTGGCCGTTTCCTCCGCTTTCTCGATCGCGGCGTCTGTCTTCTCCGATGCTGCTTCCGCCCGCAAAATCAGTTCACCGGTGTCTAAATCATCATCCTCTGTTTTCTCCTGCGCATTTACAAATTCCAGCTCATCCGAATCCGCTGCCTGCGTGCCTTCCCGCACACGCCCAGATTCCGTATCTTTCTCTTCACTCTCACTCCCGAAAATCCGGAATCCAAACAACTTAACCGCATATCGAAGCTCATTTTCATAAGCAATCCGCAGCGACACCGCATGAAGCAGCCAATGAATATGCAGATGCACGCCAAAATCCTTGATACTGTGGTAGCTTCCGTTCCCCCGGTATCGAATCGGGACAAATAAAACCGCCAGCAGGCACAGAAACAACAGTCCCAGAATGACAAGAAGCAGGATTCCGAGTATTTTCAAGATTATGAACAAAATATGCAGCAATCCATCCCCTCCCACTTCTTATTCTTTCATTGACAAATTCATGTATCAGCTCTGTATCCTATGATGTTGGGGTCAAAAAACATTTTCAGTCCAAAAAAACTTCATCAAAGGCTGCAAAATACTTACCTCTTTTTCCTCAGCCTGTCTTCCTTCTCTCTCAGATACGTCTTCACATCAAATCCACCCGTCTCGCGGTACGTCTCATCCACAATCCGCCCCACCGTCTCCACGGCATCCTGGTAGCTCGCGCCGATCCCTACGATCAGCAGATCCGCCTGCTCCCGGTAATAATTCTGCCGGAGCACATAGGCAGGCAGGATGTCAAGCAGGTTGTGTCCGCCTGAGGCAGGCGTGATCACGTGAACGCCCGGCTGTACCTTTCCGAGGCGGAGTTTCTGTAGAATCGAAAAACGATGCTTTTTAGCAGTTTCTCCCAGATACAGATATTTATACCAAATCATCGTCCCCGCCTCCTAAAAAAGGAGAGCCTGATCCATGGCGCTCTAAAAACAGCACGTTTCCGGCTATTTCTCCCCGCCTGTCAGCTCTCCCTCCTTTACATGATCAATCTTTTTTATAATTCTTAATAATCGACCGTCTCAGCAGATCCAGCGCCTGAATCACCGTCTGCTCACGCACCTTCTCACGATTTCCGCGGAAATGGTATTCCTCTACTTTGACTTTATCCTTCATATAACATGCGATATAGACGAGTCCCACCGGTTTCTCCTCGGTTCCGCCGTCCGGTCCGGCGATGCCGGTCACAGCGATACAGGCATCCGCATCCGTCGTAAATACACCGCCTGCAGCCATCTCACGCGCCGTCTGTTCGCTGACCGCGCCGTATTTTTTCAGGGTTGCCTTACTGACGCCCAGGATCTTTTTCTTTGCCTTATTGGAATACGTCACGTATCCCTCGTTAAAGACCTCTGAAGCCCCCGGCACGTTGACGATGCGTCCGGCGATCAGACCGCCTGTGCAGGACTCTGCGGTTGTCACAGTCAGGTCGTATTTCTTTAAGAGGCGGACAACGACATCCTCCAGATTCTCATGCTCATCTGTCGTGTAAACCGCATTACCGAACCGTTTCTTGATCTCTTTGATAACCGGTTTTAACAGCTGTTTTGCCGCGTCTTCGCTCTCGGCTCTCGCGGTCACGCGCAGATGTACTTCTTTCGTCTTTGCATAGGTCGCAATCGTCGGGTTCGTCTGCTGGTCGATGAGGTCGAGAAGCATCTCCTCCACCTTGCTCTCCCCGTATCCGCAGATTTTGAGCATCTGGGAATAGATCACACAGTCAGATCGTTTCTGAATATAAGCACAAACCTGATCTTCCACCATCGGATACAGTTCGTTCGGCGGTCCCGGAAGAAGGATCGCGGTCTTACCGTTTTTCTCCAGGGCAAGTCCCGGAGCTGTACCGTTTGTGTTGGAAAATACCACCGCGCCCTCCGGCACCAGCGCCTGACGCCAGTTGCTATCCGGAATATCGGTGCGCTTGCGCTGCCGGTACCAGTCCTCCAGATGTGCCCGCACCTCCGGATCCTCGACTAACGGCATTCCCATCAGCTCCGCGCAGACATCCTTCGTGATATCATCCTCCGTCGGTCCCAGACCGCCGCCGATGATAACGAGATCGGCTCTTGAGAGCGCCGTCCGGAAGACTTCTGTCATGCGCTCCCGGTTGTCCCCTACCGTCGTCTGGTAATAGACGTTAAGCCCCAGCTTTGCACACGTTTCCGATAAATACTGCGCATTGGTATTGACGATATTGCCAAGCAGCAGCTCTGTTCCTACCGAGATCAGTTCGACTATCATATCAGATACTCCCTTCTGTCAGTATTTTATGATTCTTGTAAATATAATCAACAAGTGACACAATCGTCAGCAGCAACGCGATCCAGACACAGATCGTTGTGACAAACGCAAGCGCCGGAATATCCAGAATCAATAACACCACCGATACCATCTGAAACGTCGTCTTAAATTTGCCCCAATAGCTGGCGGCGATGACAACTCCGTTGTCCGAGGCGATCAGACGGAATCCGCTGATGATAAACTCCCGGCTGATGATGATGATAACCATCCAGGCTGGAAGCGCGTTCAGCTCAATCAGGCAGATGAGCGCCGAGCACACTAGAAGCTTGTCCGCGAGCGGATCCATAAATTTTCCAAAGTTCGTAACCAGATTGTACTTTCTGGCAATCTTTCCATCCAGAAGATCGGTCAGGCTGGCTATGATAAACAGTGCCAGTGCAATCATACGGAAGGTGCGGTTTTCACCATTCTGCCAGAGAAGGAAAAACACAAAAAACGGAATCATGATGACGCGAAGCGTCGTAAGCTTATTCGGTAAATTCATCAGCCAACTCTCCTATCAAATCATATTCGAGTGCTCCCGTTACGCGGACACGGCAGAAATCGCCGGACATCAGCGGAACATCCGCATTGACAAAAATCAAACCATCTACGTTCGGCGCGTCTTTATAGGTACGTCCCACGAAAGCATTCTCGTCTGCCACTTTTCCCTCGATCATAACCTCAAGCACACGGTCTTTCATATCCTCGGCTTTCTCAAAGGCAATCTCCTGCTGCAGCTCCATGATCTCGTCGCGGCGGTCTTCCTTGACCTCCTGCGGTACCTGATCCGGATATCCGGCTGCCGGTGTGTCCTCTTCTGCAGAGTATGCAAACACGCCCAGGCGGTCAAATTCCATCTCATCGACGAACCGCATCAGTTCCTCATGATCCTCCTGTGTCTCACCCGGGAAACCGGAAATTAAGGTCGTGCGGAGTGCAATATCCGGGATCTCTTCCCGCAGATGCGCGATCCGCTCCCGAAGCTCCGCCTGATTCGTGCGGCGTCCCATCCGCTTGAGAACGGCATCGCTCGCGTGCTGGATCGGAATATCCAGGTAATGACAGACTTTTTCCTCCGTCTTGATCGCCTGAATCAACTCCTCGGTGATCTCCTCCGGATAACAGTACTGGATACGGATCCATTCGATTCCATCGATCTGTGCCAGTTCATGTAAAAGTTTCGGCAGGGTCTTCTCTCCATACAAATCCACGCCGTAAAGCGTCGTCTCCTGTGCGACAAGAATCAGTTCCTTCACACCCTGATCCGCAAGCTCCTTTGCCTCTGCGAGAAGCTGCTCCATCGGCACACTGCGGTACGGTCCACGCAGGGACGGGATAATACAATAGGTACACCGTTTGTTACAGCCCTCGGAAATCTTTAAAAAAGCATAATGTCCGCCGGTCGTCACCAGACGTTTGCTCCGCATCTTCGTCTCCGGAAGCTCGGACAAATCGTGGAAATCAGATACCCGCTCGCCCTTCAGCGCCTCCGCCAGCACCTTGCTGACCTCATCATAGCTGGTCGTACCGAGAATACCGTCCACCTCCGGCACCTCCTGCAGGATCTCTTCCTTGTAACGCTGTGCCATACAGCCGCTGACTAAGAGCGCCTTGCAGGTTCCGCTCTTTTTGTACTCTGCCATCTCTAAGATAGTGTTGACACTCTCCTCCTTGGCATCGTTGATAAAGCAGCAGGTATTGACCAAAATGACATCTGCCTCCTGCTCGTCATCGGTAAACGTGTACCCGTCCTGGCTCAGCGAACCCAGCATACGCTCTGCATCAACCAGGTTTTTATCGCAGCCAAGGGATATACAAAGTAATTTCATTCAATTCTCTCCTAATACCATATTTAAAAAATTTCTGTAACCATAATCGATTTGGACCGTCACAAAAATTCTATATCGTAACTGTTCAGTACCTTCACAGTCACGCGCAAAAATCCATTAAAAATTGCCTACGGCAATGGGATTTTTTCCTGCTGGCCCATGTTTTCGTACGGTCAGCGCAGTAAATGCGCAGACCTACTGAACAGTTACTCTATATCTAAGAAAAGACCATCTCCATGTACATAATGAACACGGGACGGTCTTCTGTCACCTTTTAGACCTCTTCCTCCGGGGAATCGTTCTCTGCTACAATTTTAACCTTAGAATGGTACAGCTCGTCGATCGCGATCGAAAGCGGTTTTCTTCCATTCTCAATGACCAGTGCCTCATCACCGGCGATCAGCTGTCTTGCACGCTTTGCAGTCGCAATTACGATGGAGTAACGGCTCTGAATCAGCGGTTCTTTCCCCGGCTCAGCCTCTTTGTTTACAACATTAATTAAGTCAAGATATGACGGACGCAGCATCATAATACATCTTTCTCCTTTCAGAATTGCTTCATCTCTTCTTTTATTTTTTCAATCAAAGTCTTGTGATTTTCTGTTCTGGCATGCATCGCCTGAATCAGTGCGTGCATTTCTTCTACACAGCGGTCTACCTCATCATTCACCAGAATGAAATCGTAGTCATCCATCTGCTTGGACTCCTCTGCTGCTCTCGAAAGCCGTGCGGCAATCTTCTCCGGTGTCTCGGTTCCACGACCTGCCAGCCGGTTTCTAAGCTCCCCGGCACTCGGCGGCGTGACAAAAATGAGAACTGCCTCCGGGAATTTCTTCTTGATTTTCAGGGCACCCTGAATCTCAATCTCCAAAAGGACATCCTTGCCCGCTTTCAGGTTGGAAAACACATACTCCTTCGGTGTGCCGTAATAGTTTCCGACATACTGGGCGTATTCGACCAGCTCATCGTGTTCAATCATCTGTTCGAACTCTTCCCGGGTCTTAAAGAAATACTCTCTTCCATCAACCTCGCCCTCGCGCGGTGCGCGGGTGGTCGCGGAGATGGAAAGGGCATAATTGTCATACCGCTCCAGCAATGCACGCATCAATGTTCCCTTGCCTGCCCCTGAAAATCCGGATATAACTGCCAGTACTCCCTGATTATCCATATATTTCGCCTGCTTTCTAAATTCTATCTATTATTACAATATTTCATATTCTCCGTATTTTCACCGCCAACGGCAACCTTCCGTGAATACCTCTTCCAGCATGATCGGCTATTCAATATTCTGAATCTGCTCTCTGACTTTCTCGATCTCTGTCTTGAGTGCAATCGCACAATCGGAAACCTCCAGATCGTTTGCCTTGGAAAGGATCGTATTCGCCTCGCGGTTCATCTCCTGTGCAATGAAATCCAGCTTACGTCCGACGCTTCCGCCCGCCGTCAGCTCCTTGCGGGTCGCCTCGATATGGCTTCTCAGGCGGACCGTCTCCTCATCGGTGCAGATCTTATCTGCAAAAATCACAACCTCTGCCGCAATCCGGCCTTCATCGACGCTGCTTCCTTCCAGAAGCTCTTTCACCTTATCTTCCAGTTTCGCCCGGTATTCTTCCACGATCTTCGGGGAACGTTCTTCAATCTGATCGACCAGCGTTACCATATAGTCCAGCTTGCCAAGCAGATCCTGCTTCAGATTCTCACCCTCGCGTGTGCGTGTCTCGACAAATTTCTCTGCCGCCTCGCCGATCGCCTTTTCGAGAATCTGCCACATATGCTCCTCGTCCTCCGGCGCCTGCTCCATCGTAAAGACCTCCGGACACCGTGCAAGACGCATCACCGTCGCGTCATTCGGAATTCCAAGCTCGTCCGCCATCTGACGGAAATAATCCATATACTCGCCAGCCAGGGAACGATTGTACTTTAAGGACATCTTCTCATCCGTATAATCTTCATAGGAAATAAAGACATCTACCTTTCCCCGCTGAATGTATTTCTTGAGCTGCGCGCGAATCGCCGCCTCAAAGTAATTAAATTTCTTCGGCATCTTAATGCTGAGATCCAGATAACGGTGGTTTACCGCCTTCATCTCCACAGAAATCTTATATTCATCCGTTGCCATCTCGCATCGGCCAAATCCAGTCATACTTTTAAGCATAGTGACGCCTCTCTCTTTCATCCATAGATAATGGTATTATAATGCAAATCGCCGCAAGCGTCAACCGAATTTAAAAGTGATTGTTTTTCGTGTCTTCTTTCATTATAATAGTAGATACTACACAAATAAAGGAGCACCAAAACCATGGCATTTGACGGAATTGTAATCGCAAACCTGGTTAAGGAGTTTAGTGACGCGCTTACCGGCGGCAAGATCGCAAAGATCACGCAGACCGAGCGCGATGAACTTCTTTTTACCATAAAGAACTTCCGGGAGACGAAACGGCTTCTTCTCTCGGTCAACGCAAGTCTCCCGCTGGCATATCTGACGGATACCAACAAGCAGGGACCGATGACTGCCCCGAATTTCTGCATGCTGCTTCGCAAGCACATCGGAAGCGGACGCATCGTGTCGGTCAGCCAGCCGGGTCTGGAACGCTGTATTCATTTTGAGATCGAACATCTGGACGAGATGGGTGACCTCTGCCGCAAGCTGCTTATCGTCGAACTGATGGGAAAATACAGCAATATCATTTTCTGCAGCCCTGACGGCACGATCCTCGACAGTATCAAACATATCTCCGTGCAGGTCAGCTCCGTGCGCGAGGTTCTGCCGGGACGGCAATATTTCCTCCCGCAGACGGTCGCAAAGCAGGATCCGCTGACTGCATCTGCCGATGATTTCGCCGCCATTCTGGCACAGTCACCGGCACCGGCAGGAAAAGCCATTTACACGAATTTCACCGGTATCAGCCCGGTCATGGCAGAAGAATTCTGCTATGAGGCATCGATCGATGCCGACCGCCCCGCATCGGAACTGAATGAGCTGGAGCGCACGCACCTCGGGCACACGCTGGAACTGGCAATGGAATCCATCAAAAATGGACAGTTCTCGCCCTGCATCGTATACCGTGAAGATGAGCCAATGGAATTTGCCGCTCTCCCATTGACCTCGTTCCCGCCGGAATATCAGGTCGAACACTTTGATTCGATCAGTAAAGTGCTGGAGACCTACTATGCGTCCAAGAACGTCATCACACGAATCCGCCAGAAATCCTCGGATCTGCGCCGGATCGTCCAGACTGCCCTGGAGCGCAATTATAAAAAATACGATTTGCAGCAGAAACAGTTAAAGGACACCGAAAAACGGGATAAATACAAGCTCTACGGCGAGCTGTTAAACACCTACGGTTATGAGCTGACCGGCGGCGAAAAAGAACTTGTCTGCACGAACTACTACACAGGAAAAGAGGTCAAGATCCCGCTTGACCCGCAGCTGACCGCCCGCGAAAATTCGCAGAAATATTTTGACAAATATGGAAAACTCAAACGTACTTTCGAGGCTCAGAGCCAGCTCATTGAGGAGACGAAGCAGGAGATCGAGCACCTCGAATCCATCAGCACCTCCCTCGATATTGCCTTAAAGGAGGAAGATCTGACTCAGATCAAGCAGGAGCTGACGGAATATGGCTTCATCAAAAAGCACGGTCCGGCTGGAAAGAAAGTGAAAATCACAAGCCGCCCATTCCACTACCTTTCCTCCGACGGATTCCATATCTACGTCGGCAAAAACAACTACCAGAATGAGGAGCTGACCTTCAAGATCGCGACTGGAAATGACTGGTGGTTCCACGCAAAAGGAATTCCGGGTTCCCATGTCATTGTGAAATCCGAAGGAAAAGAGCTTCCGGACCGCACCTTCGAGGAAGCCGCCGGGCTGGCTGCCTACTATTCCAAGGGACGGGAAAATGAAAAAGTTGAGATCGATTATGTACAGAAAAAGCAGGTCAAAAAAGTAGCGGGCGCTGCTCCGGGATTTGTGATTTATCATACGAATTATTCGATGATGGCGACGCCGTCGAATCAGCTGGAAGAACTGCCATCATAATGCCGCCTGAAAAAAGACAATGTCTATATTTCTGCAATTCACAATGAGTCCAGTAAAAAACGCCACAGGCACACAACCCATGGCGTTTTTTTACTGGACTCAAATGAACTTAGCGAATCTCGCTCTTACCACCCATATACGGACGCAGAACCTCCGGAATGCGGACAGAACCGTCTGCCTGCAGGTTGTTCTCTAAGAATGCGATCAGCATACGCGGCGGAGCTACTACAGTGTTGTTCAAGGTGTGTGCAAAGTATTTGCCATCTTTGCCGTTGACACGGATCTTCAGACGTCTTGCCTGTGCATCACCTAAGTTGGAGCAGCTTCCAACCTCGAAATATTTCTTCTGACGCGGGGACCATGCCTCTACATCAACGGATTTTACTTTCAGATCAGCCAGGTCTCCGGAGCAGCACTCCAGAGTACGAACCGGAATATCCATGGAACGGAACAGGTCCACGGTGTTCTTCCACAGTTTGTCATACCACATCTTGCTGTCTTCCGGTTTGCAGACTACGATCATTTCCTGTTTCTCAAACTGGTGGATGCGGTATACGCCTCTCTCCTCGATGCCGTGAGCGCCCTTCTCTTTACGGAAACACGGAGAATAGCTGGTCAGTGTCTTCGGAAGCTCTTCCTCCGGAACTACGGTATCAATGAATTTACCGATCATAGAGTGCTCGCTGGTACCGATCAGGTAAAGATCCTCTCCCTCGATCTTGTACATCATCGCATCCATCTCATCGAAACTCATAACGCCGGTTACAACATTGCTGCGGATCATGAACGGCGGGATACAGTAGGTAAATCCACGGTCAATCATGAAATCTCTTGCATATGCGATAACAGCAGAATGAAGTCTTGCGATATCGCCCATCAGGTAATAGAAACCATTTCCAGCTACCTTTCTGGCACTGTCCAGATCGATGCCGTTAAATTTCTCCATAATCTCGGTGTGGTACGGGATCTCGAAATCCGGTACAACCGGCTCGCCGAAGCGCTCGATCTCTACGTTCTCGCTGTCGTCTTTACCGATCGGAACACTCGGATCAATGATGTTCGGGATGGTCATCATAATCTTTAAGATGCGCTCGCCAAGATCCTTCTCCTGCTCTTCCAGCTCAGACAGGCGGGCAGACTGCTCTGCTACCTGTTTCTTCAGCTCTTCTGCTTCCTCTTTCTTTCCCTGACCCATCAGAGCGCCGATCTGTTTTGCAATCTTGTTCTTGTTCGCACGCAGATCGTCTGCTTCCTTCTTCGCTGCACGGTTCTTGGCATCCAGCTCAATTACCTCATCTACCAGCGGAATTTTCTTGTCCTGGAACTTATTTTTAATATTCTGCTTTACAATGTCAGGATTTTCTCTGACGAATTTAAGATCTAACATATCTTCCTCCTACTGTTATGCAATTAACTGCACGAAAACTAATTATAATTATACTACAACTTTGTACGAATGAAAAGCCCTGTTTCAAGAGTTCCTCTGTTCTTCAAATCATTTTGTTATTGTTCACGCATACGTGCCCAGTAACATCATTTTTGCATTTTGAAACAAAACAGGATAGACTGCCCATTATATTTAACTCAACTTCGTCAAATAGGACAGACACGCCTCCAGGCACAGTCCGTCCTGCTCCGGGGCACCAAGTTCTTCTGTCTTTTCCACACATTTTTTTGTAAAAGCTGCCGCCCGTCTGACGGCTTCCTCCATCGGCACACCTCGCACCATGCTGGCACCGATGACTGCTGCAAAGACATCCCCGGTTCCGTGGTAATTGCCCGCCACAAATTTAGTTGCATGAAAGACCGGCTCCTTGCCGCGCTCATGGATCACGTTGAGGATCTGTTTGCCCTTGACCACGCCTGTCAAAATGACTGACCGCGCGCCCAAAAGGTGAAGCTTCCAGGTCAAATCTGAGAGCTTGCGCTTACTCCATCCATTTTCCTGATACAGCGTGTCCGTCAGGGCACAGGCTTCCGTCAGATTTGGCGTGACAACGTCCGCATACTGCATCAGCTCCCGCATCGCCTCGATCAGATCCTCGTCACAGACGCTGTAGAGATGTCCGTGGTCGCCCATCGTCGGATCTACCAAAACCTGCGTATTTTCCCGTTTGAAATCCCGGATAAAATCTGCCACGATCGACGCCTGTCTGGCAGAACCTAAGAATCCAGTCATGATTCCGTCCATCTCAAATCCCATCTTCCGCCACGGCTCCAGGTATGCCTCCATCCGATCGGTATAATCATCCATATAGCATTCCGGATATCCCGCGTGATTGGACAGCACCGCCGTCACCACCGGACAGCACTGTACCTTGAGGGCGCTGATAACCGGCATTGCCGCCGTCAGCGAACAGCGCCCATAGCCTGACAGGTCATTTAAAACCGCTATTTTCTTCTGAATTCCTTCCATGTATAATTTTTCCTCATTTTCTTAGATTTTAAGCAACTTTATAATCTAACATATTCTCGCGGCAGATACGACTGCCTGCGGCATGATTCTGGTTTCTACAAGCGTGTATCTATGCATTTGTGTTTTATAAACCGCACACTCCAATGACGCAACAAGGAGACTGCGCCCGGACAGATGTTTTTCCCATTCTGCCCAACCACAGTCTCCTGTATGTATTTCATTTTAATTCTTCTCGACTGAGATAAATTGCCTTATGCTCTCGCTTCTACAGACAATGCATCCAGAAAACCTGCCTTGCGGAGTGCCGGACGAACTGCCATATATATAACAACAGACGCAATCGTAGATGTCACCGCATTGATCGAAGTCGCTGCGATATTCCATGCAAGTGTGAGCTCTGCCGCCGGTTTACCAATGATCCAGAGTTTATAATAATATCCGATCAGCGGATCTGCAATGACGTTGAATAAAAGACCTGCCACCGCTGCTGCAATCGTAAAACCAAGGATGTGGTTCTTATCGGTGCTCCGGTCAATCTTGCCCAGACGATGTGCTACGAATCCGGCGATCAGTCCGATGCAGAGTTTGCAGATAAATGTCTTCGGTGCATATACAATATAAACCGGATCGAGAAGGTCACCTATCGTCATGCCGATAGCACCTCCCAAACCGCCGTAAAAGCCGCCGACTAAGAGTGCCCCGATGACACAGACTGCATTTCCCAGATGAATGGAAGTTGCATCGCCGCCCGGAAGTGTGATCTTCACCTGTCCGTATGTAAATACGACATAGGAGAGAGCTGCCAGCAGACCGACCATCGCGATCTTGTAAGCCTGATTTGATTTGTTTGCCATGATGTTTCATCCTCCCTTGTTATTGGACTCATCATAGCACAATCTTGTCCCCTGAAAAACATACAGTTTTTATCATTTTAAGCAGGTCAGTTATAACTTGCCACTTTTTTATCCGGATTAATCATGTGCCTCCACGCACAAAAGGACGCCTTTCTCCAGCTCCAGAATGCCCTCTTCCCGTTTGAGTTCATTGCTGATGCAGAGACTCGTCCCCAGCCCGATCGTCCGCCGCTGGAGCGGGTATTTAAATCCCCGCAGCGTCAGTCCCTCGACAGTCTCGGTCATCGGCAGGAACGAAATGTATTTTCCATACACCTCTTCCCGGTGAAATACCTTATGCCCGCCCAGAAGATACAGGCGGTTGCGGGCATCATAAATATTCACTTCCATTCCCTGGCAGAAAAACTGATACATCAGCTGGATATTGCCGATGGCGTGATCCATACGGCCGCCCAGCGCCCCCAGGATATCAACTGCCTCACAGCCCTGGCGCGCCGCCGTCAAAAGCGCCAGCTCCGTATCCGTCTCATCCTTCTCCGGTTTATGGATCTCAAATTCGATGTCCGGCTGGTTCTGATATTCTTCCAGAACCTTTTTGTCCACCGTGTCCAGATCTCCGACCACCGCATTCGGAGAAATATGCAGCGGGCGCAGAACCTCCAGCCCCGCATCTGCCGCAATTACATAGTCATACGAGCGCTGTGAGAGAAAATCTTTCGCAAACGCAATATCAATCGTTCCGCCTGTCACAATCAAACAACGCTTCATCTTCATCATCCCTGTTCAAATTCCTGAAAAATATTTAAAAATGTTTTTACATTCCCAGCCGGGTTTCCCTTAAATACAGCGCTTCCCGCCACGATCACATCGGCTCCTGCCTCCAAAACCGTCCGCACATTGTCCGGCGTGATTCCGCCGTCCACCTCAATGCGGGTGGAAAGTCCCCTCTCGCTGCACATTGCGCGCAGCTTCTTGATTTTTTCTACCGTATATGGAATAAATTTCTGACCGCCAAATCCCGGGTTGACCGTCATCAGAAGAACCATGTCCACCTCCGGCAAAATAACATCCAGTGTCTCGACCGGGGTCGCCGGATTTAACGCTACACCTGTTTGCAGCCCCGCCTCACGGATCTGCGCGATCGTGCGGTCCAGATGAAGACAGGCTTCCTGATGCACACAGATCAGATCCGCCCCCGCTTTTTTGATATCCTCTACATAACGTCCCGGTTCTTCCACCATCATGTGTACGTCAAACACACGATCCGTCACCGGGCGCAGGCTCTTAATCACCGGCATTCCAAAGGAGATACTCGGCACAAACGCGCCATCCATCACATCCAGATGGATGTACTGTGCGCCTGCCTTGTCCACCTCAGCGACCTGCTCTCCCAGCTTCGTAAAATCTGCCCCCAGAATCGAAGGTGATAATATAATCATGGTTCTTTCCTCCCAATTTCTTGTCAACGGCTGCTTCTGCCGTATTTCTTTTTCTCTTTTAATTCCTGATACATCAAACGGTAATTGTCATACCGGCTCTGCCCGATCTTATGCTCCTGCACCGCCGTCTTGACGCCGCATTCGCGCTCGCCAATGTGGACACAGCCTAAGAAACGGCATTCATCCTCATATGCCTCAAATTCCGGGAAAAAGTCCTTGAGCGCCTCCGGCTCCAGATCCTCGATATAGAGAGAACTGAATCCCGGCGTATCCATCATATAGGTGCTCTCTTCCACGAAAAACAGTTCTGAATGGCGCGTCGTATGTTTGCCCCGGCGGATCTTCTCACTGATACCGCCCGTCTCCATCTGTGCCTCCGGCTGGATAAAGTTCGTGATCGACGATTTTCCGACACCCGAAGGTCCTGCTAAGACCGTTGTTTTCCCAATGATCAACCGATGAAACTCCTCCAGCCCTGATTTTTCGTAGGTGCTGATAAAATGCACCGGATAGCCCGCCGGTTCATAGATCGCACGCAGCTTCTCCTGCTCGGCTGCATCGACCAGATCGATCTTGTTGAAACAGATGCTGACCGGAACTTCCTGCCGTTCCATCATGACGAGGAAGCGGTCGAGAAGGTTTAAATTTGGCATCGGATCGGTGATGGCAAAAACCACCACCGCCTGATCAACATTTGAAACCGCCGGGCGGATCAGACGGTTTTTACGAGGAAGGATCTCATCGAGATTGCCTGTCGCCTTCTCCTCATCGAGAACACTGATCTCCACGTCATCGCCTACCAGCGGCTTGATGCCGCGATTTCGGAAAATTCCCTTTGCACGGCATTCATATACCTTTCCAATACCGTCGTGTACATAATAGAAACCGCCGATCCCTTTAATTATCTTTCCCTGCATATCTGTACCTTACAACTACCTCTTATTAATTATCTGAAACTTCCACAAATTCAAGCTGATACGTTTTTAGAACCCGATCGTTCGTCAGATCGAGGATCTGCAGCTCGCCTGTCTGCACACCGTCCGCTCCCTCGATATTATAATGAATCGGAAGCGTGATATCGCCGCCGATCTCCCTCGGTTCCATGACCGTCTTAGTCACAGTATTGCCGGCAATCGTCTGCTTCATCACAATACTGACGCGGATATGCGTATCTCCGGAACTTGGTCCAAACAGTTCACTCATCTGGAATTCATCGTTGATCGCCGCCACATAGCGGGTTCCTTTTCCCAGACTGACTGTATAGCCAATGGCACTTCCCTCCGGTGTATCTGTTTTCTCCAGGACATCCTGACTGATGATCTTGCCCTTTGCCACTTCCGAACTCTTCGCTTCCTTGCGCTCGCCAAGCTCTAATCCGACCGCTTCCAGAACAACTTTTGCATTTTCCTCTGAAAGCCCTGTAATCCTCGGCATCGGTACCGTCGGTACGTTCGGACCTGTGCTGACATACAGCGTCACCGTACCGCCCGGATCCACGCTGGACGGGCTGTATCGGATCACTATACCGGAGGCAACCGTATCGCTGCTCTCTTTCTGCACTACTACGGTCAGTTTATTTTCTTCTGCCAGAAGCGTCTCTGCATCCTCGCCGGACATCTCTTCCAGTCCAAGTTTCGTCAAATCTATTGCCTCATTGCCTTCTCCGATCGTGACGATAACTTCCGTCTGTTTCGAGACAACCGTGCCGCTGGCAATACTCTGACCGATGACCTTCCCTTTTTCAGAGGTTTCCGACTTTGCATATTCATAACGGATTTTCAACGACTGCTTTTCCAATGCTGTCTTCGCCTCATCCTCCGTCATGCCGTCCAGCGGCGGAACCCTGCACTCCGTTGATTCCAGACTCTCGCTCTCAGACGCCTCCGAAGAAGCTTCAACGGTCGTCTTCGGAGACTTCTGACTACCAGAGCCCAGATTAAAGATGCCTGTTAACTTCGCAACAATGACAATCACAACCACCACAATCAATACGGCTGCACCGATTCCAATCATCGTAAGCAGGCGCTCCATCTGCGGATTGACATCCTCGCTGTCTTCTTCTATACGGCGTCCCTTCCGCCTACGGTCTGGGCGCCTGGAGGTTTCTTCCTCATAGACATCCGTCTCTTCTTCCTGCCAGCCTTCTATCTCTTTCTCCGGCTGTTCCGGCTCTTTCCAGACTACCTCACCACGTTCATTTTCTGTCGGAACCGGTCCGGTCTTTTCACTCACTGCCGGATGTTCCATCGTCTGTTCCAGATTTCGATTTCTCTGTGCCTCCATCTGGCGGTTCAGTTCCTCTGCCCCGCGCACGACTGTCGGGGAATTTTCATCAAATTCCGGTTCTTTTTTCAGAAAATCATCGTTTGGATCCACCAACGCATGGCGCAGATCCGCGATCAGCTCATACGCATTCTGGTAACGGCGTTCCGGCTTTTTCTGGGTACATTTTAAAATAATGCGGTCCAGGCTTGCCGACACCTCCGGGTTGATGCGGCTCGGCGGCTGCACCGGTTCTTCCAGATGTGCCAGTGCCACTGAAACCGGGGTATCCCCGTCAAACGGAAGTTTTCCTGTTAGCATCTCATACATCGTGATTCCCAGTGAATACAGATCGCTTCGTCCGTCGCTATAATTTCCTTTTGCCTGCTCCGGCGAGATATAATGCACGGAACCGACCGCATTGACCCCGATCGTCTGGGACGATACAGCTCTGGCGATACCGAAATCCGCCACCTTCACCTTGCCGTCACGCGATATAATCATATTCTGCGGTTTGATGTCCCGGTGCACAATATGCTGGTCATGTGCCGCTGCCAGCCCCTGCGCTACCTGGATGGCAATTCCAATCGTTTCTTTGACGCCCAGATGACCTTTCTTGAGAATGTAGCTTTTCAGCGTGATTCCCTCGATGAGTTCCATGACGATATAATGAAGACTGCCCTCATCCACAACGTCATAAACACTCACAATATTTGGATGGGAAAGCCCTGCCGCCGCCTGCGCCTCCATCTTGAATTTGCTGACGAAATTCGCATCCTGGCTGTACTCATCCTTTAAAACCTTGATCGCCACCAGACGGTTCAGAGTGTGGCATTTTGCCTGATACACCTCTGACATGCCGCCCGTACCAATCAGTGAGAGGATCTCATAGCGATCCTGCAGATAAGTTCCCGGTTTCAGCATCATGATTCTCTCACCTCCTTGATCTGCGGGTCAATCAATATGACCGCGATATTATCTTTCCCGCCGTTCTGGTTTGCGAGCGCCGTGAGCGCCCTTGCCTTGGTGTCCAGGGTTCCCGGCAGAAGCACCATCCGGTAAATTGCTGAATTATCCACCATATTGGTTAACCCGTCCGAACACAGCAGTATGTAATCGCCCGGGTTCAGTGAAACCTCAAAGAAATCCGGCTCCACATGCCCACCGATCCCGACTGCGCGGGTAATGATATTTTTCTTCGTCTCATATTCCCGGCTGCCGCGGCTCATCTGTCCCAGCGAGACCATCGCCTCCACGTAGGAATGATCCCGGGTAATCTGATGAATGCCGGAGCGCTCAATCCGGTAGAGACGGCTGTCCCCCACGTTTGCCACATAGAGTGTATTTCCCTGAATGGAAGCCGCTACCAGCGTTGTTCCCATGCCGGCAAGCTCCTCGCGCTCACAGGAAAGGGAATAAAGTTCCTGATTGACTGCCTCGATCCCCTTTCGAAGCGCCGCGACCGGCTCATTCTCACCACTCTCTTTGATATATTCCGGCATATGCTCGATCAGATAGCGCGAAGCAAAATCTCCCGCCTGATGACCGCCCATTCCGTCCGCCACGACAAACAGGTTGGAAAGTTCTCCCACCGGCTCCGTGCTGGCAAACTGAGCATCCTGATTGACCTTACGCGTTTTTCCGATATCCGTCAGTGCGTATGCTTTCATTTGACTGCCGCACCTTCTTTCTCCTGCTCTTTATCCATATAGCTCTTCCGGAGCTGTCCGCAGGCACCGTCTATGTCGCGCCCCATCTCGCGCCGGATTGTCACATTGATTCCCTTAGATTCCAGACATCCCTTAAATGCTTCGATCGCTTTCCGTCCCGACTGTACATAAGAGCGCTCCTTGATCGGATTGACCGGAATCAGATTCACATGCCCGTGCTGATCCTGAATCAGCGCCGCCAGCTCGCGCGCCTCGTCCAGATTGTCGTTGACTCCCTGCACCAGGCTGTACTCAAACGTCATGCGGCGTCCCGTTTTTTCAAAATAGTAATGACAGGCCGCCAATACATCCTTTAACGCATATGTACGCGCGATCGGCATCAGGCTCTTCCGCACCTCGTCATTCGGCGCATGCAGAGAAAGTGCCAGCGTGATGGTCAGTCCCTGATCTGCCAGCTCCCGGATCTTCGGAACCAGCCCACAGGTGGAAACCGTCACATTTCGCTGACTGATATGCAGTCCGCCTTCCTCCGTCAAAAGATGGATAAAGCGGATCAGGTTATCGTAATTGTCCAGCGGTTCACCCGATCCCATCACAACCACGTTGGAAACGCGTTCGCCTGTATCGCGCTGAATCTGATAAATCTGGTCCAGCATCTCCGACGGGCGCAGGTTCCGTTCCAGGCCGTCCAGGGTCGAAGCACAGAAACGGCAGCCCATCCGACACCCCACCTGCGAGGAAATACAAACGGAATTTCCATGCTTATAACGCATCAGGACACTCTCGATGACATTGCCGTCCGCGAGGCGGAACAGGTACTTGCGGGTTCCATCGATCTGCGAAATCTGCACCCGTACCTTTTCCAGCGATACATACTCGCACGCGTCCTGCAGCTTCTGCCGGAGTACCTTGGAAAGGTTTGTCATATCGTCAAAGGAAGATGCCAGTTTTTCATGCATCCACTGATAGATCTGGGCGGTCCGGAATGGTTTTTCGCCCAGACTCACCAAAAAGGCACGCAGTTCCTCCTGCGTCATTGATTTTATATCCTGCTTTTCCATATCGGACTGCCTCCCTCTCTCCTATATGCACTCTCGGAGTCTTTCCTGTATTCATACACTGTTCCGTCCAGTTATCCTTTTCTTTTCATCACAGAGATGAAAAATCCATCACACGGATGAACGCCCGGATAGAGCTGGATGTATCCCTCTTTCAGGCTGTCTTCCTGAAAATCAATCCCCAGACGACCACTGATATCAACCGGCTCAAATGGATATTCGTTTAAAAACCATGCCCGGTTTTCATCATTTTCCAGACGGTTGACCGTGCAGGTGCTGTAAACCAGCACTCCACCCGGCTTCACGTACTGCCAGACCACCGACAGCATCTGCCGCTGCAATGCAGCCAGGTCCCGGATTCCGTCCATTGAAGCGTTGTATTTGATATCCGGCTTGCGTCCGATAATGCCAAGTCCTGAACACGGCAGATCGGCAATGACCACATCCGCTTTCTGCTCCATCGAAGCATCGAATTCACACGCATTCCAGGCGCAGGCAGAGACGTTTGTACAGCCGCTACGGGCAATATTCTCCTTGATCAAAGATACCTTGTAATCACTCACATCCCGGATCTCAACCTGTCCAGTTCCGTGCAGCAGATCCGCCGCATGAAGCCCTTTTCCACCCGGTGCCCCACAGACATCGAGTACAAAATCACCCTCTTTAATACCCGCCGCATCACCAGCCAGCGACGAACTCAGATCCTGAATCCGGATTAGTCCTTCGCGGAACGCATCCAGACTCTCTGGATAGTCCACTCCCGTCAGACGGTAAACACCGCTTCCCGCCGCTGTCTCCTCTGCCGTCACGCCCTGGGCGGACAGGGAGGCAAAAATCTCTTCTTTCCCTGCACGGCTCTCGGCAAACCGCACCATAAACGGACGTTTCTCCAGACCAGCCTGTGCCATCCTGTGCGTCGTCTCTGCCCCATAGTTTTCCTTCCAGAGAGATAAAATCCAGTCCGGCATTGAATACCGCACTGAATCATCCGGGAAGGTCAGTTTGCCTTTTCCACGCGTCACAGAACGCAGCACACCATTTACAAAGCCGGAAAGTCCGGAAAATCCGCGTTTTTTCGCAAGGCGCACCGCCTCATTGCACGCCGCCGAATCCGGTACACGGTCCATATAATAAATCTGGTACACGCTCATCCGCAGAAGTGTGCGGATAAACGGTTTCATCTTATGAACTTTTGTTTTAGAATATGCGTTGATAATATAATCAATCTGGATTTTATACTCCACCGTCCCGTCCACAATCCGTTTTAAAAACGAGCGGTCTGCTTTCTCCAGATACTGATATTTAGAAAGAGCCTGAAAAAGGGCCAGATGTGTATACTGTCCCTTTTCCAGAATCTCAGTCAAAATTTCTGCCGCTATTTCACGCAGCGCAGTTCCATCAGTCATCGCGTCGTCCTCCAAATAATATAATCAGACGCAGAAGCTGTAAAATCGAACCAGCCGCCGCTGCCACATACGTCAGTGCCGCCGCACCAAGCACCTGTTTGGTATATCCAACTTCTTCCCCGCGAAGAATCCCTGTTGAATCAAGCAGACGTACCGCACGCGCGGATGCATTGAACTCAACCGGAAGCGTCACAAGCTGGAACAGCACCGACAAGGAAAATAAAAGAATTCCAAGTGAAACGATCGGAGATCCCATGCCGCCGACCAGAACACCAATCAGGATCATAGGCCAGGAAAGCTGTGCGCCGATGTTGACCACCGGCACCATTGAACCGCGCAGGCGCAGCGGAACATACTCAGATGCATCCTGCATCGCATGTCCGCACTCATGCGCCGCAACACCGATCGCCGCGACCGAAGTAGAACCATATACACTCTCAGATAAATTCACGGTCTTGGTCCGCGGATCATAGTGGTCGGTCAGGCTGCCTGCCACCTGGCGGATCTGGACATCATAAATGCCCTGTGAATTTAAAAGCTGTCTCGCCGCCTCGGCTCCCGTCATGCCGGTCATGCTCCGGACTCTTGAAAACCGCGCGTAGGTGCTGTTTACCTTCGCAGATGCACCCAATGACAGGAATACACCAATTAATACCAGAATCATCGTCGGATCAAACATACTGTAATATCCATATCCGTACATATCACTCCAACTCCTTTCAAACGCCCGGCTGCCTGTAGCAGTTCAGTCCCTGCTGAAGCATTCATTTTATCCGAGCTTTACTCCCGCTTCCACCGGATACCCGCGTAAAAATGCCGCCGTATCCATCCGCTTCTTGCCTTCCAGCTGAAGTTCCCGGATCGTGAGAAGCCCTTTGCCGGTCTGGACAGAGAATGCATCTTTACCGACACGTACCACCTGTCCGAATGTCTCCGGTGACGGTCTTCCCGCCGCATCTTCCTCGACATCCGCCGACCAGATTTTCAGGGTTTTTCCTTCAAATTTTGTATAAGCGCTCGGCCATGGATTTAAGCCGCGGATCAGGCGCTCAATCACTGCCGCATCCATCGACCAGTCGATCTGCCCCATCGACTTATCGAGCATTGTCACATGGGTTGCCTCTGCCTCATCTTGTTTAACCGGATGCAGGATTCCCGCCTCCGCTTTCTCAAGCGTGGAGAGAATCAGCTTTCCTCCCGCAAGGCTCAAGCGGTCAAACAGGCTGCCGCCTGTCTCTTTCGGATCCAGGCGTACTTCCACGGTATCCAGGATATCTCCGGTGTCCAGACCGACATCCATCTGCATCGTCGTCACACCGCTGACCTCATCGCCATTGATGACCGCCCACTGGATCGGGGCTGCCCCACGGTATTTTGGCAGAAGCGACGCATGGATGTTGATACAGCCGTATTTCGGCAGGTTCAGAATCCGCTCCGGCAGAATCTGGCCAAATGCAATCACGACGATCACATCCGGCTGAATCTTCGTCAATTCCTCAAAAAATGCCTCATCCTTGCGGACGCGCACCGGCTGATACACCGGGATTCCATATTCCAGCGCTTTTTCCTTGACAGGCGGCATTGCCATCGCCTTGCCGCGTCCCTTCGGCTTATCTGGCTGTGTCACCACCGCCGCTACTTCATGCCGACTCTGATAGAGCGCTTCCAGTGTCGGAACCGCAAAATCCGGTGTTCCCATAAATACGATCTTCATATCTGCCTGTCACCCCACTCTTGTTTCTCTCATTCTGCCAATGTGCTTTATTCTTCCTCTGCCGTTACATCCTCTAACGGACCTTCTACCAACTCCACATACAGATGTCCGTGCAGATGATCGCACTCATGGCAGATCGCACGTGCCAGGAAATCATCTGCTTCCAGGACAAACTCTTCCATTTTTTCGTTCAGCGCGCGTACCTTTACGTGGCTCGGACGGGTTACCATACCAGCCTTGCCCGGAACGCTTAAGCAGCCTTCCTGACCAGTCTGGCTGCCGGACATTTCCTCGATGACCGGATTGATCAGGACATACTGGTTGCCGTCCTCCACGTCGATTACTACGATCTGTTTGCGGATACCGACCTGCGGTGCTGCCAGACCTACGCCGCCGGCTGAATACATCGTGTCAAACATATCCTCTATCAGTTCAAGTGTGTGATCGGTTACCTCCGTCACTGCCTTACACTCTTTTTTCAGTACCTCATCGCCAATAGTTCTAATTGACCGGATTGCCATTTTATACACTCTTCCTCTCTATGATATATCGTATTGAATCTGGACCGCCTGCCATTTTGTATCTGCGGCAGCCAGGGTTTCAATCTGACCCCTGATTTGATCCAGTATAGCACATTTTTCACACTTTATATATAAAATTTTTCTGTAGATGTCATTAACTTTGTATACCGGTGCCGGAACCGGACCGATACACTCGGCACTTTCGCGCAGCCGCCGCGCCGCCATTTCCGCACATTCATCCAGCACCGCCTCATCGCCGCAGGCAAAATAAACCGCAGCCATCTGGCAGACTGGTGGATAATGAAGCAGCCTCCGGTAATTGATCTCATGGCTGTAAAACAGCTCATAATTCTGCGCCGCTGCCGCCTGCACGGCATAGTGTTCCGGCCGGTACGTCTGGATGACCACATCGCCGGGCTTCCCGGCGCGTCCCGCTCTGCCAGCCGCCTGCGTCAGAAGCTGGAACGTCCGCTCCGCGCTGCGGTAATCCGGCGTATTTAAGGAAAGATCCGCCGCCAGGATTCCGACCAGCGTCACTCCCGGAAAATCATGCCCTTTTACAATCATCTGCGTGCCGATCAGGATATCTGCCTCACGATTTGCAAATGCCTCCAGAATCGCTTCATGTCCGCCTTTTTTTGCCGTTGTATCCGCATCCATCCGCAGGATCCTCGCATCCGGAAACCGAATTTTCGTAAATTCTTCCATCTTCTGCGTTCCGGCCCCAAACCCGGCAATATACGGTGATCCGCAGGACGGACACTGCTTCATCAGTGGAATCGTATAGCCGCAGTAATGACAGACCAGACGGTTCTTCCCGTGTAGTGTCAGGGAAACATCACAATGCGGACAGGTCACCGCCTTTCCGCAGGAACGACAGGAAACAAAATTGGAATAGCCGCGCCGGTTCATAAAAAGCATCGCCTGCTCGCCACGTGCGAGTCTCTCTGTCAACATTGCATCCAACGTCCGGCTGAACACCGATTTATTGCCTGCCTGCATCTCCGCACGCATATCAGCGATCTGTACCTTCGGCAGGATACTTCCCGCCACTGCCCGGTGATGCAGGGGCAGAAGCACATATTCGCCATTCTGCGCCCGCAGATACGATTCCAGAGAAGGAGTCGCTGAGCCCAAGACCAGCGAAGCCCCGGAAAGCCGGGCGCGCTCCGCCGCTACTTCCCTTGCATGATAGCGCGGCATCGTCTCGCTCTTATAGGCGCCCTCATGTTCCTCGTCGATCAGAATCAGTCCCAGATTGGAAAATGGGGCAAACAGCGCCGACCGCGGTCCGATCATCACGGAAACCTCGCCCCGCGCCGCCCGTTCCCACTGATCATAGCGTTCTCCCGCAGAGAGACGGGAATTCAGAATCGCGATCTGATCGCCAAATCGCCGGTAAAACCGCATCACCGTCTGATATGTCAGCGAAATTTCCGGGATCAGCAGAATCACCTGCTTTCCATCCCGCAGGACACGCGCCATCAGCTCCATGTAGACTTCGGTCTTTCCACTTCCCGTAACGCCGTGAATCAGATACGTTTCACGTTTCCCCGTCTCATAATCCTCACAGAAACGGTCAACCGCCGCCTGCTGCTCTTCATTGAGATGCACGGTCTGTCCGGCTGGACGCGGCAGTTTTGCATGGTTTAACCCGCGTTCCTCACGGGAAACTTTCACTGAAAGCTGTCCCTGTTCCTCCATCGGGCGGATCGTCGCCAGGGTCAGGTCAAGCTCCCGTCGGGCAAATTCCATCGGAATATCCAGATTGTCCCGGAATGCCTCAAGGAGCCGCACCCGCGCCTTATAATGCCGCTTCTGTGCCGCCAGGATTGCCGCTTCCAGCTCTTCCTGGTTTAAAAGACAATGCAGCGTCTTTTTCTCGCGCGGTTTTATCTTTTCCTTGACGGGAAGTACGGTTTTGAGCGTCTGGTTCATCGTCGCGCCATAACGTTCCCGCATCCACCACGCCAGACGGATAAGCTGAGATTGCACCGACATACTGCCCGGTGCGATCCCAGCTATCTCCTTGATGCGGGATGGGTCATACTCCGCCGTATTTCCCATTCCCACCACATATCCAGTCCGAAGTGAATTACCCTTTCCAAACGGTACCGTCACGCACGTTCCCGCCGTAATCTCCTCCGCCAGCTGCGCCGGAATCCGGTACTGAAACGGGCGATCCACCTTCTCATGGGATATATCTATAATAATATCCGCGTATTGATACGCCATGATTCCTTCTCTTTCTATTTCTAATTCAAGTCGAACGTCCGTGAGATTTAGCGCGTGATTCTGGTCAGCGAAGCTGACATATTCTTTACAGAATCACTGCGCATCCTCGCGGAGCGTTTATCTCAGTCGGAGACAAGGCTTCTACTGAGACAAACTTGCTATTACTTACCACCTGAAGAGGTGGGAGTCTTCTCGACTGAGATAAACCTCGCTGCCGTCTCCCCCAGCTTCATACTGTTGGAACCCTTAAACAGGACTGCATCTCCCTCACCGATCTGTGCATCCAGCCAGTCAAGCATATCTTCTTTTTCGTCCTCTTCAAACGAAACGACATGCAGATCCGGTTTGACTTTCTTTGCTCCCTCGGCGATCGCCTGCGCCAGTTCGCCATATACAACCAGGATATCGACCGGTTTTTCCGCCAGAAACGCACCAACTTCACGGTGGAACTGAATCGTATTCTCTCCCAGTTCCTTCATATCCGCCAGAACCGCAATTCTGCGTCCTGCCGGCAGGGAAGAAAGCACACCTATCGCCGCTTTCATCGAATCCGGGCTTGCATTGTAGGTATCGTCCACGATCGTATAACCATTTTTATGATAAATCTGCTGACGGTTCTTGAACCCGCCAAATTCAAGCAGCTTTTCCGCTGCATCGGCAAGCGGCACACCGTAGGCATCCGCAACCGCCAGGGCAGCCAGCGCATTCATGACATTGTGCTCGCCCATAACAGTCAGCTTCACCGGGACGCGCACCTCGCCGTGTACCATCGTAAAGGACGGAAATCCATCCGGATATGAAAGATCCTCGGCGCGGTAGTCGTTATCTGCTCCAAGTCCATAACGGACGGTATGGCAGCCTGCTTTTGCATGCACGGTGGAAAGCATATCATTATCTCCATTTACAAACAGGATTCCGCCTGCCTTCATACCGTCCTGGATATGCAGCTTTTCTTTTAAGATATTCTCGCGGGAGCCCAGATTCTCAATATGCGTCACACCTATATTCGTCATGACTGCCGAATCCACCGCCGCAATCTCCGCGATCACCGCCATCTCGCCCGGCTCACTCATTCCCAGTTCCAGCACGCCGATCTCATCATTCTCAGAAATCTCCGAGATCGTGAGTGGCACACCGATCTGGCTGTTGTGGTTTGCCGGTGTCTTGAATGTCTTATATTTCGCTGAAAGCGCCGCCGCCACCATTTCGCGCGTCGTCGTCTTTCCCACGCTGCCGGTGATACCAACTAACGGGATAGAAAGACGTGCCCGCAGGCAGCGCCCGATCGTCTGCAATGCCAGTTTCGTATCTTTCACCTGGATCAGCGCGCCGTGAAAGCCCTCCGGTGCCGCCTCATGCTCCGAAGTCAGTGCGGCTGCCGCCCCATTGTCCATCGCCTGAACCAGGAAACGATGCGCGTCTGATTTCTCCCCGATCAGCGGAACAAACAGATCCGCCCCGCGCATACTCCGGGAATCAATGCTGATGTGTTTTAACTCCGTATCTGCATCTCCGCAGAGCAGTGTTCCCGACACTGCTTCCACGATATGTCTGACTGTAATATGGTCCATATTTTGCCTCCAAATTGATTACATATGCAGCTTCTTCACCGTCTCCTGCACTACTTCCCGGTCAAGGAAATGATAGCGCACGCCCTCGATCTCCTGATAATCCTCATGCCCCTTTCCGATGATCGCGATGATATCGCCATCCTCCGCATGGGACAAGCTGTACTCAATCGCTTCGCGGCGATCCGGGATTTCAACGTATTTGCCATCGGTTTTTGCAAGTCCGACCTTGATATCTGCCAGAATATCTTCCACTTTCTCAAAGCGGGAATTATCCGCCGTGATGATCGACAGATCTGCCAGCTTTCCGCCAATCTCTCCCATCGAGTACCGGCGATCGCGCGCCCGGTTGCCGCCGCATCCGAAGACGCAGACGAGACGCTTCGGCTTGTAGTCGCGCAGCGTCAGAAGAAGACTTTCCATGCTGACCGCATTGTGGGCGTAGTCAACGATCACGGTGCACTTTGCTGATTTATATACAATCTCCATCCGTCCATCGACCTGGATATGTTCCAGCGCATGGCAGACTTTCTCCTTCGGCAGGTCAAAGAAGCTGCACACGCCCGCTGCCGCCAGCGCATTGTCCACGTTAAATTTGCCCGGAATGCCGACACGCAGATCGCTCTCATATCGTCCATGCGTCTGAAATTCGACGCCCACGAAATCATGTTCGCGTACATAGTGAATGTCATCCGCTGTAAAATCAGCCGCCTGTTCCAATGAAAAGGTCAGGATCTCTGCTGTCGCCCCTTCTACGATCGCATCAAAGTGCGGATCATCGCGGTTGACGAGCGCTGTCCGGCAGTTTTTCAAAAGCTGCTTTTTGTAGTAAAGATATTCTTCAAAACTTGCATGTTCATTCGGGCCAATATGATCATTGGAAATATTCAGGAAAATTCCATAATCAAAGAAAAGTCCATCTACCCGGTGCATCAGGTAGCTTTGGGAAGAAACCTCCATCACGATGTAACGGCAGCCCGCTTCCACCATTTTTGCAAAATATTCTTGTAAAATGTAGGATTCCGGCGTCGTATTTTTGGTCGGATAATGATTCTCACCGATCACAGCGCCGTTCGTTCCGATGAGACCCGTCTTCTGTCCGGCTGCCTCCAGAATCGCCTTGATCATATAAGTAGTAGTCGTCTTTCCCTTCGTGCCGGTCACACCGATCGCCGTCATCTTCCGCGCCGGATAATCAAAACGTGCCGCCGAAAGAAGCGATAGCGCGTTCCGTCCATTCTCCACCTGAATGACCGTCACGTTCTCAGGCGCCTCAACCGGATGCTCGACCACCAGAACCGGCGCGCCCTTTTCAACCACATCCGGGATAAAGGTATGCGAATCAACGTTTGCCCCGCGCATACACACAAACACCGTCCCCGGCGCCGCCTTTCTTGAATCGTAGACCACCTCGTCAACCTCCGTCTCCAGGCTGCCCTGCAATAATGTATACGGCAATTCTTTCAGCCAGCTTTTAAGCTTCATAGGATACCTCCTGATTTTGATATTTTATAATGATTCCGCTTTTTAATATCCTTCTTCCATCATGTTTTCAAACTGCTCCATGCTCATCAGCACCTTACGCGGCTTCGTGCCTTCTTCCTCACCGACCACGCCTGCATCTGCAAGCTGATCCATGATACGCGCGGCACGGTTGAAGCCAATCTTAAACATACGCTGCAGCATGCCGATGGATGCTTTGTCTTTCTCAATAATAAATTTACCTGCCTGTGCAAAATAGGCATCGCGCTCACCGCCGCCAAAGCCCGCATCCATCGCCGTCGAACGGATCTTGGACTCAACCTCGGCGCTGTACTCTGCGGTCAGCCCCTCCTGTTTCAAAAATCCGACCACATCCGAAACCTCATTGTCGGACACAAACGCGCCCTGTACACGCTGCGGTTTCTGATAGCCCGACGGATAGAACAGCATATCGCCCTTTCCGAGCAGTTTCTCCGCGCCGTTCATATCAATAATGGTACGGGAATCCACTCCGGAAGAGACGGAAAAAGCAATTCTCGACGGAATATTTGCCTTGATCACACCGGTGATGACATTGACCGATGGTCGCTGCGTCGCAATCACCAGATGAATGCCCGCTGCACGCGCCAGCTGTGCCAGACGACAGATCGAATCTTCTACTTCGCCCGGCGCTACCATCATCAGATCGGCAAGCTCATCCACGATAATGATGATCTGTGGCAGTTTCTCCGGTTTCTTCGGATCGTCGATATCCGCAATCGACTCAACCTTGGCATTGAAACCCTTAAGATCGCGCACGCCGTATTTTGCAAACTTCTGGTAACGGTCGGTCATCTCTGCCACCGCCCAGTTGAGGGCGCCGGACGCCTTTTTCGGGTCGGTCACAACCGGAATCAGAAGATGCGGAATACCGTTGTATACACTTAACTCAACCACCTTGGGGTCGATCATGATGAGCTTGACCTCGCTCGGCTTCGCTTTATAAATCACACTCATGATCAGCGTATTGATGCAGACTGATTTACCCGATCCGGTCGCACCCGCGATCAGAAGATGCGGCATCTTCGCAATGTCGCTGACAACCGTCTGACCTGCGATATCTTTTCCGACCGCGAATGCCAGCCGGGACGGATATTTCTTAAATGCCTCTGACTCCAGCAGATCGCGCAGCAGAACCACATGGTTCTCCTTGTTCGGAACCTCGATACCGACCGCCGCCTTGCCAGGAATCGGTGCCTCGATACGGATGTCCGCCGCTGCCAGATTTAACTTGATATCATCCGCCAGAGCTACAATCTTGCTGACCTTGACCCCCTGCTCCGGGTGAAGCTCATAGCGGGTAACCGTCGGTCCACAGCTGATGTTTGTAACCGTCACGCCCACGCCGAAGTTCTGGAGCGTCTGCTGCAGCTTGATCGCTGTCTCCCGGTACTCCTGATCCGAGAAATCGGTCTGTCCCGTGCCGCGTTTTAAAAGAGTCAATGGCGGGAATATGTATTCTTTCTGGATCTTCTTTTCTTCCTCTTCCTTGCGCTCGATCTGCTCTGGAACCGTCAGTTCCTCAACTGGAAGTGCTTTTCGTTCTTCCCGTTTCTGCTCCAGTTTTTTCTGTATCGCCTCTGTATCTGTCTCGATCACCTTTCCGGATGCGGTCACGACCGTTTTGGAATCCTCCGGGACAAAGAAACTGCCCTTTGTCTCGCCCCGCTCTGATTCCAGCGTCTTATAATAGCCATCGATTGGTTCGGAATCCGTTTCCCCAGATATAGGTTCGTTCCATTCATCCTCATTCCCCATCGAAACGGTTTCCCACTCGTTTTCCGATGGCTCAAAGACATCCTGATGCCCTAAATCTGTATGAACCTCCTCTGCGGTCAAACCGGGGGCCGCCTCCGCAGCCGGTCTCTCCCGTGTCTCTACCGGATAATAGCCTGGACCTTTCTGACTCTCGCCGCCGGCAAATTCTTCCATCGTCCGGGTATCACGGCGTACATACAGGCGTTTCAGAAGCTGGTCGCTCGCACTGTCCTCTGTCTCTGCGGGCTCCTTTGCAAATTCTGTCTCTCTTACCGCCCGCGCCGTCTCGCGCTCCGCTTCTTCCTGAAGCTGGGATTCTGAACCAGCGTATGCATATGGATCCTGCTCCGATTCCACTGGTTCTTCTTCGCACTCCACCGGATCTTCTTCATACTCCACCGGTTCCGGTTCTACCGCTCCGCCACCGTGGAATATCTGCCCGCGAAATACATCTGCCGGATTCTCCTTCTCTACTCCCTGTCCGGAATCCTGTGCCAGATTTTTTCCCTCTGCCGGAACATCGGTCCAATCATCATAAGCCGCTGTCTCATCCTGCAAGTTTTCCTGTCTTCCATGCATCTCACGGAATTCCTCCAGTGCGTCCTCCGGTCCCAGCACGGTTCCCTCCGGGACTCCTTCCGAGAAATTCCGCATCACTGGCAGCTCGGTCAGCTTGGCGCCCTCGAGATCAACGCCACGGACCCGCTGCTCCTCCCGCAGACGGCGTTTTTCTTCCTTTTTCTCCTCATGTATCTCACGGCGGCGGCTCATATCTTCTTTCGCATACTCATATGCCCTTCCGCTGCCCTGTTTAACGAAGTTTACCAGGGAACGCTCCGTAATGCACACAGCACCGAGTGCCAAAAGCAGCAGCAGAATCAGAACTGCTCCGATCGTTCCCACTGTTCCGCACAACAGCAGCATCAGAATGCCACCGATAAAGCCGCCTCCACCTGCCTGCGCGTAATAATCGCCCAGATTCCAGTCCAGATGCTGACCGCCTCCCATGAGAAGCTGGGAAAGTCCGCAAAGTGCCAGAAGCACCTCGCCAACCGCCACCAACTTGGCTACGGCTTTCTGGTTGCCTCGGTTTGAAAGATAAAAACAAGTTCCCATAAATAAAAGGAATGGCACCAGATACCCCATCACGCCGAATACGCCAAGCAGAGTCGATCGCAGAAAACTTCCGACAAAGCCGCAAAGCCCGAAATTGCTCAAAAACAAAAGTACCGATATTGCAAATGATACAATAATCGCCACTTCCGTTCCCATAAATGCCCCTGTACCACTTTTCTCCACCGGCTCCGGCGCCTGGCTGGCGCGGCTTCGGCTTCCTGTTCCTTTCGCGGTGCCTTTTCCGGACGAAGCTTTCTTCTTCCCCCCACTCTTTTTCTCGTTCAGCGTCCCCTCCGCTTTCTTCGCCGCAGGGGACTTTCTGGATCGCCCGGCTTTTTTCTCTGTCCCAGCTGTTTCCCCGGCACGCTCTGTACTCTGTCTTTTCCTGCTTGTATCTGCCACCTGTCTCATGCCTCCAATATTTCCCATGTATCTGCGGTTCCTCCTGTTTCACAAAATACAGCCTCCCGCAGACTGCTTTTCTCATTTTACATTCTTATTATCTCATTCAGTATACCCAAATTCAGGGAAAAAAGCAACGCTTTCCTAAAATTTTCGCACGTATGTTCTACTTTCTTTTCAGATTTTCACTAAAATCCGTCTTCGTCATCCGGTCGTGTGCATCTATTTCTTGTTTCTTCCCATCGATCGCCCGGTTCAGCCATGCAAGCGCTTCCCGGATCCCGCCGCATTCATCGATCAGTCCCTCCTGGACCGCCTCCCCGCCAACCAGGACCGTTCCCAGATCTTTTGTCATCATCTCCGTATTGAGCATCAGGCTCCGGAGGCGCTCATAGGAGATCTGACTGTGTCCGGACACAAAGCTTAAAATACGATCCTGAATCATTTCAAAATAATCATACGTCTGCACGGCACCGATCACCATCCCCGTCATCCGTACCGGATGTACCATCATCGTCCCGGTCGGGACAATAAAAGAGTGATCGACCGCCACTGCGAGCGGCACACCGATCGAATGGCTGTCCCCGATGACCAGTGAAACGGTCGGTTTGCTGAGCGAAGCAATCATCTCCGCGAGCGCCAGTCCACAGCTTACATCGCCGCCCACCGTGTTAATCAGGACTAAAACTCCCTCCGTCTCACCGCTCTCCTCGATCTCCGCCAGCTTAGGCAGAATATGCTCATATTTCGTCGTTTTCGTATTGCCGGACAAATTTTCATGTCCCTCTATCTCTCCGATGATCGAGATTAATTCAATGTGATTGCCATTCTTTCCCGTAATATCCGTCTGTCCATTTTCACGCTTCTGAACCGGATCCTCCTGCGCCTGTTCCCGGCTTTCTCCCGCCTTATCTGTCTGCTTGTCCCACGCTTCATTTTCCCATTCCCTGTTTTCACGATTTGCCCGAATCATATTTTCCTCTTTTCTGCGCTCTTTCCATCTTACACGCGGATTCAATGTTTTTCTCAACTGCCTAATTCATTCTTAGTATTCTGTCTTCCTATTATCTTTATTCACTGAAACCGCTTTTTATACAAACAAGGATGTGCCTTGGCACATTCGGGCGTCTCGCGCGGTCACTTGCGACATGTTTCTGCTTCGCGCGAGTGCGCATCCCCGCGATGCGTTTTTTATTTCATAGGACACAATTTCCTATGAAACAGAAAAAGAGAGCTGGGAAAAGCTGCCTTTTCTCCCTGCTCTCTTTCAAATATTTTTTATTGACTTTCCATGGAATTAATCGCCCAGTACATTGACAATCTTCGCCGGGGTACGGTAATTCCAGGTGGAAATCTTGATACCATCCCTTGCATTCGATGCATGGCACACGCGCCCGCCGCCGATATAGAGTGCTACATGGTTGATCGTTCCACCGCTGTTTGTGTAGAAGATCAGATCACCCGGACGCATCTGGGAAGAACTGATACTTCTTCCTGCTCCCGCCTGGGAACCCGAATGATGCGGCAGGCCGACGCCGAAGTGTGCCATAACCGACATCGTAAATCCAGAACAATCCGTACCATTTGTCAAGCTGGTACCGCCCCATACATACGGATTCCCAAGGAACTGAGTCGCGTAGTTTGCGATCTGCGCACGCTTGGAGGAGCCGCTTGAAGATGCTTTCTGGCTGCCAGAACCACCGTTACCGCTGCTCTTGCTTCCAGAGCCTCCCTTGCTGCTCGCCGCCTTGGTCTCAGGCTCCGGGGTCTCCTCAACCGGTGTAAACTCGATCGCCTCATTTAACGCATACCGGACATCGACAAATTCAGTCGCTACATAGGCACTCGTCTCATCCAGTGCAATCTGCACCCAGCCATCCTGCTGGCTCATAACCGAATACCGCTCGCTGTTGGAAATCTGCGTCCAGATCGGCGCGTCCGTGTTCGGCTCCGTACGGGCATTCAGACGGTCAGTTGATACGATCGCCATCAGCTGTGCAACCTGCAGTGCCTCCTGCTTCGCCGCATCTCCAGTCAGAATAAATTCGGATTTAACATAGCCAGTAACCGGACCGGACTTGATCTTATACCAGCCGCCATCCTCGGTCGTTTCCAGAATCTCACCACCGGACTTGCTCGTCATCTTACCGATGATCTTCGCATCCTCCTTCGGCTCCACGCGGATATTTAAGTAGTTATTGACATTGGAAATACCCAGATTGTCATACATATTGAGAACCATCGTCCGCAGATCCAGCTTACGCGCTTCATTTAACGCATAGCGCACATCCACATAATCCGCTGAAATATAGCCCCCGCTGATCTGAATCCAGCCGTCCTGCTCGCTGACAATGGAATAACGCTCATTTTTCAGCGCCTGTTCCAGCACCTGCGCGTCCTCACTCGGCTCACTCCGGATATTCAGCTTGTCAGTCGTGATGACCGCCATCTTCTTGACCAGCTCAAATGCCTCTGTTTTTGCCGCCTCGCCGGTCTGTACAAATTCTGAACTGATGTAGCCCTCCAGACCGCCGGAAGATATCTGATACCAGCCTTCCTGGGAATCGTCCAGAATCTCGCACGCACTGCCGCCCATCAGTTTGCCAATGACATCGGAGGTTGTACTGGCGCTCTCACGCATATTAAGATAACCAGATACATCCACAATACCCAGATTCTGGTAGGACTCGACTACATTTTTCTTTTCTTCGTCCTCTTTTGCCTGTTCCTCATCCTCCGGCAGCGTCTCTCCGATCACGGTTTCCTGCACCTCTGCCTCGGATGCCGATGCCACCCGGGCGTTTCCAGAACCTCCGAACGTGCCGCCCTGTGCCAGCTTCACGATGATAACCAGCGCCAGCACCACAATGACAGCACAGCCTCCGATCATGAACCAGTGCATTGGATCTTTGCCATTTCGTCTCTGTCGTACTTTCTGCAGGCGTTCTTTATAATCTTCTGTCTTTTGCTCTTCCATCTTATCCTCTCCCTATCAGTCTCCCAGCATATTGACAATCCGGTACGGATTCCGGTAATTCCAGGTTGAAATCTTGATGCCGCTTCTCCGGCTCGCCGCATGGACGATCTGACCATTGCCAATGTACATCGCCACATGGTTGACCGTTCCCTTGCGATTCGTATAGAAAATCAGATCGCCCGGACGCATCTTCGAAGAATCAATCTTCGTACCCGTCCGCGCCTGTTCCCTGGACACCCGCGGCAGGGACACGCCCGCCACATGGCTGTATACATACTTTGTAAAACCAGAACAGTCTACGCCCGAATGCGGGTCATTGCCGCCCCAGACATAACGGTTTCCGACAAACTGAAGCGCATAGTTGACAATCTGGGTCCGCAAGGATTCCTTTTCTTTTAATGGGGTAAATGGGATCGCCTCCGGCAATGCATAACGCACATCTACGAAATCAGTCGCCACATACGCACTCGTCGTATCGAGCGCAATCTCGACCCAGCCATCCTGCTGGCTTATAACGTCGTAACGCTCATTGTTAGAGATCTGCGTCCAGATCGGCGCATCCGTGCTCGGCTCCGTGCGGGCATTCAGGCGGTCGGTTGAAACGATCGCCATCAGTTCTGCAACCTCCATCGCCTCCTGCTTCGCCGCATCTCCTGTCAGGATATACTCCGCCTTCACATATCCAGTGACGGGACCCGACTGGATCTTATACCAGCCGCCGTCCTCGCTCGTCTCCAGAATCTCTCCGGCAGACTTGCTCGTCATCTTACCGATGATATTGCCATCCTCACTTGGCTGATCGCGCACATTCAAGTAATTATCCACACTGGAAATACCCAGATTTTTGTATAAATTCAGCACCATCGCACGCATATCCAGCTTCCGCGCCTCATTGAGTGCGTATTTGATCTCCGCATAATCCGTGGAAATGTAACCGCTCGAAATCTGAATCCAGCCATTCTCCGGCTCACCCTCGACCACATAGCGCTCATTTTTCAATGCCTGACCGACAACCTCAGACTCCGTGTTCGGCTCTTTTCGGATGTTCAGGGAATCTGCCGTGATGAGCGCCCGCTTTTCAACCAGTTTCAACGCTTTTTTCTTCGCCTCATCCCCGGTCAGGACAAACTCTGAGCTGATATAACCGGAAATACCGCCAGATTCGACCTGATACCAGCCTTCGGCTGAATCATCCACGATCTCACACGCACTGTCGCCCATCAGCTTGCCGATGATGTTGCCGTCCGTGCTCGCCGTCTCACGCATATTCAGATAACCGGACACCTGCACGATACCCAGATTTTTATAGGAAGCTACCACTGCTTCTTTCTCTTTGATCTCCTCCGCTCTGGACTCTTCGGATGCCTCGTCCTTCGAAAGCTCTGATGCTGTCGCCGCCCCATTCTTTGCAGTTCCGGCTCCCGCCTGACGGCTGAGCAGGGACTTGCCTGCAAATGCTGCAACTGCAAGAGCAATCACCACCCCTGCTGCTATCACTCCGAAGCGCAGATTCTGACTCTTATCTTCGCCCTGGCGCCTGCGCGAATGTCCCGCGGATTCCCGGACCGGATTTGGTGTCTGATCCTGAGCTGGCTCTGATTCCTGACTCTGAACTGCTTCCGGCTCTTGAATCCGCTCCGCCGCTGGCACCTGTTCTGACTCCTGCGTTTCTTTTTTGTTTTCTTCTTCTAACATATGGATCGCTCCTGATTTTTCTTGAAATTATGACTTAATATCTTAAACGTAATTTTTATTTTATCATATTCGTAGGGAATTGCCAAGGAAGGATGTGGAGGAAAAAATGAATTTTCTATAAATGAATTATTACAGAAGTGTTAAGTTGTAGATAAACGGTTAAGTCGTGAAAGGGGGAATTAGTTGGAAATATGGGAGAGGAGAATGCACGGCTACCTAGTGAGAAAGAATGCCCTCCGACCGCTCGCGCCGCCGGAGGGCATTCTTTCTCACTTATAGTCGTGGTTTTTAATTTGTTGACCCACTTTTCATTCCGTATACTTTTTGTCTGTTATCGGTTAATGATTTTGATAAAAGCCTTCAAATCTTATAACCCCTGCTTATTTGGCAAGCATCATACGGTCATTCGCAAATTCTTCTCCGCTTACCTTTTCAAATCTCTCTAACAGGTCTTCTACCTGCAGATTCTTCTTCTCTTCCCCTGCTACATCGTAGATAATCCGACCTTCGTGCATCATAATCAGACGGTTGCCGATCTGAATCGCATCTTTCATGTTATGGGTAACCATAAGCGCGGTCAGATTTTGTTCATCTACAATCTTTTCGGTGAGATCGAGGACTTTGCGGGCTGTTTTGGGATCGAGGGCGGCGGTGTGTTCGTCTAAAAGAAGGAGCTTTGGCTTCTGGAGGGTTGCCATCAGAAGGGTGAGCGCCTGGCGCTGTCCGCCGGAGAGTAAGCCCACTTTGCTGGTCATACGGGTCTGAAGCCCCAGGTCGAGCTGTGCCAATGCCTCACGGTAGAAGTCCTTTTCATTCTTTTTGATGCCCCAGCCGAGTCCTCTGGATTTGCCGCGGCGCAGTGCCATGGCAAGGTTTTCCTGTATCTCCATATTGGCGGCGGTGCCGCGCATCGGATCCTGGAAGACTCTGCCGATATATTTAGCGCGTTTGTATTCTGGTTCTCTGGATATGTTTACGCCATCGATCTCGATTTTACCGGAATCGATCGGATATACGCCTGCGATCATATTTAACATGGTAGATTTTCCAGCACCGTTTCCGCCGATGATCGTCACGAAATCGCCCGGTGCCAGGTGTAAGTTGATACCGTTTAAGGCTTTTTTCTCATTAACAGTTCCTTTATTAAAAGTTTTCTTTACATTTGTTATCGTCAGCATTACTCCTCACCCCCTTCTGAATAATCTTTTCTCAGCCGGTATTTAGCGAGTGCTACCGGAATACAGAGTGCCAGTGCTACAATGACAGCAGAGAGCAGCTTCATGTCGTTTGCATCCATACCCATGCGGAGTACAACCGCACGGATCACAAAGTAAATGACCGAACCGACAACCACGGAAGTCAGTTTCCAATAGAAAGAGGTCAATCGTCCCATCAGGACTTCGCCGATGACGATCGCCGCCAGACCGATGACGATAGCACCGGTACCACTTCCAACATCACCATATTTCTGGCTCTGGCAGACAAGTGCGCCGGAGAGACCGACCAGACCGTTGCTGACCATCAGGGATAAAAGCTTCGTCATACGGGTGTCCACGCCCAGCGCGCGCACCATATCCTCGTTGTTACCGGTTGCACGCATCGCACTTCCGATCTCGGTTCCGAAGAACCAGTAAAGAAACAGAATAGCCGCCACAGCCAGCACAATTCCAACGATCATCGATGCCTGTGCCTGGGTCATCCCGAAGGAAGCAGCCAGACCGCTGATAAGTGTCTTGACTTTCAGAAGCGGCAGATTGCTCTTTCCTCCCATGATCCGGAGGTTGATCGACCAGAGGGAAATCTGAGTCAGAATTCCTGCCAGAATCGCTGGTATCTCAAATACAGTATGAAGAATACCCGTTACCGCACCAGCCACGACACCGGCTGCCGCCGCAACTAAAAGTGCCAGCACCGGATTTACTCCTTTGTTGACTACCAGGACTGCACAAACGCAGGCGCCCAACGCGAAGCTTCCGTCTACCGTCATATCCGCGATATCCATCAGGCGGAATGTAATATAAACTCCCAATACCATGATTCCCCAGAGAACGCCCTGTGCGACCGCGCCCTGCAGGGATACTAATAAACCGCTCAAACTTTTACCTCCCCGTGTTTTGTATTTTCTTCATCTGATTAACTGTAAAGACTGCCAGATCGGCATATTTATTTTATGCTTCTGATCTGACAGTCCATCTCATTTGAAGTTTAGGTCTTTCTGGTACTCTTTATTTCTCAAGTCCAGATACATCGATTCCCAGCGTCTGCGCTGTCTCTTCATTGACACTCAGCTCGCACTTGGAAGCGTCCAGATAACCGATCGGCATCTTAGAAATATCGGCGCCCTCAGTCAGGATTTTAACGGCCTGCTCACCGGTCATGTAGCCTAACTGGTAGTAATCAATACCGTAAGTAGCAAGACCGCCTGCATCTACCATGCCTTTCTCGCCGCAGATAACCGGAAGTTTATTCTCATTTGTTACCATCGTTACGGTTGCCATACCAGCTGCGATCATGTTGTCGGTTGGTGTGTATACACAGTCTACATTGCCAACCATAGATTCTACAACGGTAGGAATCTCATTGGAATTGGAAACGGTGTAATCTTCATACTCAATACCAGCTGTATCAAGTGCTTCTTTCGCCATGTCAATCTGAAGAACGGAGTTTGCCTCCGCGCTGCAATACAGAAGTCCGACCTTTTTTACATCTGGAATAATCTGCTGCATCAGATCAATCTGCTCTTTAACCGGAGTCAGATCAGAAGTACCCGATACGTTGCCGCCCGGAACCTCGTTGCTCTCTACCAGACCGGAAGCCGCCGGATCGGTAACAGCGCTGACAAGAATCGGAATCGAATCCGTCACACCTGCAACTGCCTGTGCTGCCGGGGTTGCGATTGCAAAAATCAAATCATCTTTATCGTTGACCAGTTTCTCTGCGATCGTCTGGCATGCAGACTGCTCGCCAGCTGCATTCTGCTGGTCGATCTCATATTTGATGCCTGCATCGTCCAGCGCTGCCACGAAGCCCTCATTGGTCTTATCCAGTGCCACATGCTGGGTCAGCTGTAATACGCCAATCTTATAGGTCTCGCCGTCTGCTGTCTGCTCTGCCTCTTTGCTTTCTTCGCCTTCTGCGGACTCCGCTGCTGTCGTGTCCGTACTTGCTGTCTGTCCTCCGCAGGCTGCCAGGGATGCCGCCATCGCGCCAGCCAGCATCAGGGCTGCTAATTTCTTTGTCTTTCTCATAATATCATCCTCCTGAACCTTTTCAACGTATGTAACAGATTTTCCTCTTATGCTTCAAACCATGATTTATTTTTCGCTTTAAAGAGCTGAACTGTTACGCTTTAAAGCAATCATACTACAAACTCCAAAAAGAGTCAACCTAAAATTCCGCTATTTTATAGGGAATTTAGGTTGACTCTTTTTTATTTTGCTTCCGCGATCTGCAGTTTCACCGTAAACGTTGAACCTTTTCCGACTTCCGACTCTACCTTCACGCTTCCATGATAAAAATTCACGATATGCTTGACGATCGAAAGACCAAGCCCGGTGCCGCCCTGTTTGCGGCTGCGCCCTTTATCCACCCGGTAAAACCGCTCAAAAATACGGCTCTGGCTCTCCGCCGGGATGCCGACGCCGGTGTCGCGGACCGTCAGTATCATATCCGCGCCCCAGTGCTTGACCTGCACCCAGATTTCGCCGCCCTCGTTGTTATACTTGACCGCGTTTGTCAACAGATTGTTAAACAGCTCCTGCATCTGGCGCAGATCGGCACGAATCGTGAAATTCTCGCACTCTTTATGGACTGTGATGCCGCGCGACGCCGCCTGCGCGGCAATCGAAGACAGGCTGTCCTCCAGCAGTTCCACCGTGCGGATCGTCACAATATCTGCTTTCGCACCGCGCGATTCCAGACGGGAGATCATCAAAATATCATCCACCAGGTTCGTCATCCGCATTGCCTCTTTTTTTATGCGTCCCAGAAAATCACGTGCCGTGCCCGGATCCTGTGCCATGCCGCTTTCCAAAAGCTCGACGTAACCGCGGATCGAAGTGATCGGTGTTTTCAGCTCATGCGATGCATTGCTGAAAAACTCCTGCCGGATCTGTTTTTCTTTCTCAATGCGCTCCAGATATTTCTTCATATTTCGGGACATCCGCGTCGTCGTGTCCGCTATGACATTGATCTCCTCATACGGGCATTTTTCAAACTGAAAACGCGTGTAGTCGTCATCCATCCGCACCATTTCACTGGAAATTTCCTGCAAAGGACGCGTGATGGACTGGGAAAACCGTTCCGCCTCCATTGCCGATGCAAAAAAAGCTATTCCAAAGCTCAAAAAAGCGGCCGGAATCAACATCAGGATATATTCACCCAAACCGGTTGAACAGGCAGAAAGGCGCAGTATGTATTTGCCGTCCGATGAACGGATCGCCGCGTACGCCATCTGCATTCCTAACGTTCCGGAGCGCCGCACCGAATATCCATAGCCCGTCGCCAGCGCATCCTTCACTTCCTTGCGCTCCAGATGATTTTCCATCTGATTCACCTGCGCTACTTCCGTATCAGCCACCACCGTGCCATCCATCCGGATCAGCGTATAACGGCTATTATTGTCGTTCGTAAGGTCGCTCAAATCCATCAGCTGTTCTTCCACATTTCCCGTATAATCCAACATACGGTCAACGGATTCCAATGCAAAATGCATGTCCTCCCTTGACCGTTTGAGCAATACACTGCTGGTAACCACCAGAGCGATAAATGTATTCAGAACCAGCGCCAAGAATAACAGATGAATAAATTTCGTCAAAATCGCTTTTCGCATCGTTTCATCACTTTCCCGCTTCTTTTTCCTTTAAAAACCGATAGCCCACGCCGCGCACTGTCTTGATCTGGGCTCCGGCGTCATGCAGCTTCTGCCGGAGTGTCTTGATGTGCATATCCAGCGTTCTCGTCTCCCCATCATAGTCATAGCCCCAGATATGGTCGAGAAGCTCGTCGCGCGTCACCACCCGGTTGATATGTTCCATGAGATATGTTAAAAGTTCAAATTCTTTGAGCGTCAGCTCCGTCCGGTCGCCGCAGGCAATCACCTCTCGCGTCTCCCGGTTGATGCTGACTTCACCGATCGTCAGGCTGGAAACCTCCTCTTTTGCAGGTTCCACCCGCTTTAAAAGGTTTCTGACGCGCGCCGAAAGCTCCAGAATACCGAACGGTTTCGTCATGTAGTCGTCAGCACCGTTGTCAAGTCCCTGTACAATATCCATCTCACGATCCTTTGCCGTCAGCATCAGGACCGGGGCTGCGGAAAAGTCCGGCATCTCCCGGATCTTGCGGATCGCCGCCATGCCGTCCATCCCTGGCAGCATCCAGTCGAATACAAACATCGCCGGATACTCCCGCTGCGCCTCCCTGCCTCTCCGAAGCAGGGCCGAAAGGCTGTCAAGCGCTTCCTCTGCCGTCTCAAATCCGCTGGCGCAGTAACCGAAGTTTTCCAGTGCCACGCAGATCAGATTCCGGATATTTTCATCATCCTCAATCACATATATCCGATATTTCATTACTGCATCTCTTCCTTTACGTAGCCAGCTACATTCTTGGCATGATCCGCGATTCTCTCATAATTTGCCAGTGCATCCAGGAAGATAACACCGCCCTCAATCTTGCATTCTCCATTGGAAAGACGGTTCATATGGTTCTCGCGCATCTCCTCTTCCATACTGTCAACCTCTTCCTCCCAGCGGGCAGTCTGACGCACCTTCTGCATGTCATGCGCCTGACGCGCCTCCACGGACGCCTCGACCGATTTAAGCGTTGCATCTGCAATCGTCCGCAGCTCTTCCAGCGCCAGATCCGAGAAATCAATATTCACATTCTCAATCCGCTTCTTAGCAAGCTCTGCCAGGTTTTCACAGTGGTCACCGACGCGTTCAAGATCACCGATTGTATAATACATATTCTTAACAAGAAGATGCTGTTCATCATTTAAGGAGAGGTTGTTGATCTTTAAGAGATACTCGGTCAGCATTTTCTCCATGCGGTCGATCGTCTCTTCATTTTCAAATACCTGTTCACAGAAATTATTATCTGCATCCACCAGGGCTGCGGTTGCTATTTTTAAGTTAGCAACCGCTACTTTACCCATGTTGACAACCTCGTTGCACGCCGTCTCAATCGCAAAGGACGGAGTTTCGAGGATACGGTCGTCTAAGTGACGGATCATCTCGGTCTCGACACTGTTTGCCGACCACTCTTTCTCCGTCTCCTTTGGCTTCGGAACAATCACATCCGATGCCTTTACCAGGAAACCAGCAAACGGGAACATAATGCAGGTGTTGACAACGTTAAATATCGTATGGAAAATCGAAATTCCCACACTGTCCGCACGCGTCATCGCAAGCTCCGGATTCATCATAAACACGATGTATAAAGCGACGCCAAATACAACTGCACCCGTCACATTGAACAGAAGGTGAATGACCGCCGCACGCTTTGCCGTACGGGTCGTACCGATACAAGATAACAGCGCGGTCGCACAGGTACCGATGTTCTGTCCCAATGTAATAAAGACTGCTGACTGCCAGTTTACCATGCCGTTGATCGCCAGCATCTGTAAAATACCGACGGACGCGGAACTACTCTGGATGATTGCGGTAACTGCCAGACCGACTAAAATACCTAAAAGTGGATTCTGTCCCAGTACCCGGAAGGACTCGGAGAAGATCGGCGCATCCCGGTACGGCTCAATCGAACCGGACATGAAAGAAAGACCGATAAACAGGAGTGCAAAACCGATCAGGACTTCGGCACCCTCTTTTTTCTTGTGGCTCTTCGCAAACATCGTGATGAATGCGCCGATACCGAAGAGAACCGGTGCAAAGAACTCTGGCTTTAACACCTCGCCCCACTCACTCATCGACACAATCCAGCTCGTCACAGTCGTACCAATATTGGCACCCATGATGATGCCGGTCGCCTGCAAAAGATTGATAATTCCGGCATTTACGAAACCAACGACCATAACCGTCGTCGCGGAACTACTCTGGATGATCGCGGTAACGCCCGCGCCCACCAGCACGCCCAGCAAGCGGTTCGAAGTCAGGATCTCAAGCACACGTTGTAAACGGTTGCCCGCAAACTTCTGCAGACCATCCGCCATCGACTCCATTCCATACAGGAACATTCCCAGTCCTCCAATGAACTGAAAGAGTGTTCCCAAAGTACTAATAGACATACATATTCTCCCATCATCTTTTGATCTTTACACATAGTATGTCTTCACTATATCAAATAAATGTAAAAATAACCAGCAGGAAATGTAAAATCTGTGTAAAATTTGATATTCGCAACACTGTACTGCCTGAATGAGAGGATGGTTACAGGACAGCCCGGTATCACTCCTATGGTGCCGGGTTGCGAAAGCCGCCTTCCACAAACCGCCCGCTCGCAAACATCGCCTGAACAGCAGCCCGGTAGTCAGATAGCTTCTGTGCCTTCTTAATCTTCTTCAATTCTTTTTCACATTCTGGAAAATGGCACTGGAAATAATACCAGAGTTCCTTCATTTTAAACAAAGTATTCCGATCGCCAGACATGATTTCTGCATAACCGGTCAGGAGGCGATCGTGGAATTGCTGGAAGGATTGGAGATGAGTCGAGGATGGCAGATTCCGCACCTCTCCAAAAATCCACGGGCTCGCAACCGCACCGCGCCCAAACATCAGTGCGGCTAATTTCATTTTTTTCTGCGTTTCACCGCTATCAAATGCTTCATCTTGTCCTACAATTTCTTCCATAAGCGCAGACGCATCCGCCGCCGAAAAAAGATTTCCATTATAGCTGACCGGGCAGCGGCTCTGCTCCAGCGCATACGCAAATGACTCCATCCGTATTTTCCCCTTATAATAGTCCTCGCGCACTCTCGGGTGTACAATCAGTTCCTCCAGCGGATAGTGATTATAGATAGCAAGCAGGCGTGGAAATTCAGACGCTTCTTTCATGCCGATCCGGGTTTTGATCGACAAACGCACCGGCTTTCCATCCGACGCGTGGATTTTTTCCAATCCGTTGCAGACTTCCTCCAGAAACAAGCTCAAATCTTCCGGCTCGGCTAAAAATCCCGCGCCCTTTTTCTTCGTAACCACCGTTCCCGACGGACAGCCCAGGTTCAGATTAACCGTCCTATATCCATACTCCGCCAGTTCCTCGCAAACCCACAGAAAATCTTCCGTCGAATGCGTCAGAATCTGCGGGATCAGGCATAATCCCTGATTATGCTCTGGAAGAATATCGTTCCTCTCCCTGGATGTCAGCTTATGGCTGGAACCTGGCGCAATGAACGGACTGTAATACCGGTCAACGCCCCCATAAATGACTGCATGCGCCTGCCGGAATACGTATCCCGTGATTCCCTCCATTGGTGCAAAATCTAATTTTACACTCCTTGCATCGTTCGCGCTTATACGATTCGCGCCCACTTTTAATGCCTCTGGCTGAATCATTTTCTTCACACTTCATTTCCTCCCAGTGATATGATATAGATCGGATTCTGCCCTTTCATCAAATGACTGGAACCAATCTTCTCCGCTTTTGCAATCTGCATGGACAGAATCTCCGCCTCTATCCCGCGCTCTTTCAGGTAACTCATAAGCACTGTCAGAGACTCCAGCGCAATCAGGTTGATCACAATCCGGATATCTGGGTTCAAGCGGAACAATTCATCCAGAATCTCGCGCATCTGTCCGGTTGTTCCCCCGATAAATGCCCGATCCGGTCGGTGAACACTTACCTGTGCAAATGTCTCCGGCGCCTTTCCCGGCACGATCGTGACCGCCTCTGTTCTGGCTTTCTCACAATTTGCCCGGATCAGTTCAACCGCCTCTTCCTTATATTCAAACGCACACACATGAATCCCCGGACAGCTTACCGCCGCTTCCACACTGACAGAACCCGTTCCCGCGCCAATGTCCCAGAACTCACAGCCCTCATACAATTCCAGCTTGGACAATGACACGGTCCGCACCTCACTCTTCGTCATCGGGACCTTGCCCCGGATAAACCATTCATCTCGCATTTGCTACTCCCCATTTTCTTGATTCTCATATAAATTCACTCAATTGATATATTTTTGCTGACTCCCTTTGGCACATACATCCAGCCATTTTCGCAAAAAATCTGGACAGGATGCATAATAGAGATGCGGAAATCCGCCAATCTGTCCTCCCTTTTCATGGATGCAGCGCCAGCTTCGGTTTCCGGTCGGTTTGACTGCCTCCCAGTCGGTGCCCGGATCTTCGCTCTCCCAGTAATGGAACTCATGCCCGTGAATTTCCTGACCGGATGAGGTCAGCAGACGCACATAGCCAAACCGGCGCAGGCGGTTCGTCCGGTAAGCGTCAAATGGATAAACGCCAGCCATTTCCCAGTGTTTTCCATCGCTTCCTTCAAGAGTACGGTGTAAATATAAAAATCCACCGCATTCCGCCAGAAACGGCATTCCCGCCGCAATCGACCGCCGGATACTCTCACGCATCGCCGCGTTCTTTGCCAGCTCCCGTGCATAATTCTCCGGATAACCGCCGCCAAATAAAAGCCCATCCACTCTGTCCGGGATTTTTTTATCCCTCAGTGGACTGAAATAAACCAGCTCCGCCCCCATCTGTTCCAGAAGGCGGAAATTTTCCTGATAGTAGAAGCAGAATGCCTCGTCACGGGCAACACCGATGCGGACGCGCGAGGTGACTTTTTGCTCTTGACATGCTGGGAATTTCGCTATACTTTCCGCCTCCATTGATTCGTTTTCTGCTTTTTCTTTCTCTTTGTTTTCTATCCTCAATGGCAGCATCCCCGCTACTTCCAGCACCCGATCCACCGCGATCGACTTTTCCATCTGATCTGCCAATCGCCCGATCCGCTCGCGCAGCCGATCGATCTCGCCCGGCAGAAAAAGTCCCAGATGGCGGCTTTCCATGCGGTATTCCTCGGATTCCGGCAGATAACCAAGCACCGGAAGCCCCGACGCCTCTTCCACGGCTGCTGCCAGCCGCTCATAATACATCGAAGAAACCCGGTTCAAAATCACTCCGGCAATATGGCTTTTTTTCCGGAAATGTAAAAATCCAGATGCCATTGCTGCCGCCGACAACGATGCGCCCTTACAGTCCAGCACCAGAATCGCCGGCGTGTCTGTGATCTCTGCAATCTCCCAGCTGCTGGCAGACGTTTCTGTTCCGCCCAAGCCGTCATAATAGCCCATGACACCCTCTAAAACTGCGATTCCCGCCTGTTCTTCCCGCACTGCATCCACCAAAACCTTCCGCACGCCTTCCGCCGGCAGAAAAAAGCTATCGAGATTTCGCCCAGGAATGCCGAGCACATAGCGGTGAAACATTGGATCGATATAGTCCGGTCCACATTTGCACGCGATCGGATTCAGACCGCGGCGGCGAAGGACTTCAAGCAGTCCGCAAGTCAGAAGGGTTTTTCCACTGCCGCTTTTTGGGGCGGCAAGCATGATACGTGGAAATACTCCGACAGAATCTGCAGGAAGCAAACGTTTATCTTCTTGTTCAAACCTTTTCAGCTGCTTTACATTCTTTATTTCATCCGTGACTTCCAGCAGTATCAAGCTCAAATCCGCAAATTCCAATTTTTTCATTTCTTCCGCGGTTCCGCTCCGGATCTGCTCTTCCGGGTACGATAAGTTTTCACCAACCGTCACCTGTACATTTCCATATCCCGCCTGTGTCAGACGTTCACAAAACTGTCCAGCTCCATTTTTGCCGCCCATGAGGATAAACGCACGCTTAGCCGGTTCTTCTGGATCACACAGACGTTTCATCACCCGATCGACAGACAATTCTCTTCCATGTGCGGAATAAATCGCCGCATCTTCCCAGTGCGTCCCCAGGCGTGCCGCCAGATAACTGACACAGGATGTACCCGGATAGACGGTAAATGGATAACCAGCTTCCCGCAGCCGCTCTGCCATCCTGGATGCCCCGCTGAAAAAGCCGGTATCACCCGAATACAGGATGACCGCCTGCTTCCATTCCGGGTGCTTCGATACAATCTGTATCACATCGTCAGGAAGATATGCTTTATAGCACTTCCTTTCTTTTTCCACCGCAGCCGCTGATTCCTGTCTGTTTTCAGCTTTTCCTTCCTTGCTAATCAGCAAATCATTCTGCAGCGCTCTCTCCGCGGATTCCAGCATACGCCCCGCGCCAATCAAGGCGTCACTCTCTCGAATTGCCCGAAGGACTTCCCCTGTCATCTGGGACGGCTGTCCCATGCCAATTCCCGCCAGAATCAAATGTGTTTTTAACTCTCCAACCTTCCCCTCATCCGCCTTCTTCAGCACCTCCATCGCCTCTTCCAGCGAAATACCATCCTCCTCCGGTCTGCGGATCACAACCACTCTGGTTCCATTTTCACGCGCCGCTTCCACCTTTTCCTGAAATCCGCCCGCACGCCCGGAATCTTTCGTCAATAGCCACTCCGCTTTTGTCTGTCGGAGAAATAGCGTATTCATTTCGGTGGAAAAAGGTCCCTGCATCGCAATCAGATGGCTGCCAGTTATCCCCAATTTTTCACATTTCTTCAAAACATTCGAAGTTGGAAGCACTCTCGCATACACCCGTTTTTGATAATCTGGTATCTGGCACAGGACTTCCAGTTCTTTACTGCCGGTTGTGGCAAAAATCACGCCGGAAACAGAAGAAAGAAATGACACTGCCTCCTGAATGGAATCAACCTCGACCCAATCACGTGCTTTGTTTTGTTCGCCCCCTGCGCGCAGGCACCGTTCCAGGCGGACACCGGTCCGTCCGCACGCTTCCTGGATTTCTTCTGAAACAAGTCTGGCATGCGGATGGGTTGCATCGATCACAAGATGAATCCCCTGGTTTCGGATAAATTCTTCCATCTGGTAACGATCCATCCGTCCACGTAAGACTTTTATCACTGAGGATGCCTGAACCGTTTTCAAGTTTTTCTTTGCAAGGCAAGTATTATGGTTCAAATCTGGATTCCCTGCATTCCCAGACTCCATCAGCTCCTCCTGCAAAAGCTCTTCTCCATACTCCGAAGCCACGCTGACCCACGCCTCAATCTTTTCCCGGCTGCAATATTCCGCCAGCAGGCGCCCTTCTGTCGTTCCTCCAAATATCCATATTTTACACATCGCGGTATCCCCTCGGTGTCACCAGACATCCACTTAACATCTGCGTTTCCTTATTTCCAATAAATACGGTCGTAAACATATCCACCGGTGTCTTTTCCAGTTCTGCCAGTGTCAGAAGGTGCACCGCCTCGCCCTCGCGGCCAATATTCTGTACATATCCGCAGGCAGTCTCACCACTTTTATACTCTAAAAGAATCCGGCAGGCACGCTCCAGATAATCGTGGCGTTTCCGGCTGGATGGATTGTAGAGGCAGATAATAAAATCCGCTTCCGCCGCTGCACGCAGCCTTTTTTCGATCACTTCCATCGGCGTCAGAAGGTCACTCAGGCTGATCACCGCAAAATCATGTCCCAACGGTGCACCGAGAATGGCTCCGCCTCCCAGCGCTGCCGTCACTCCTGGAATTACTTCCACGTTCACATCCGGGTACGCCTCTGCCATCTGCAGCACCAGCCCCGCCATGCCATAGACGCCGCTGTCCCCACTGCAGATCATTGCTGTTTTCCGACCATCCTGCGCCGCTTTTAATGCCATCTCACAGCGTTCCTTTTCCTGGCGCATCGGCGTTGTCAGAAATTCCGCCTGTGGATAAAATTCTTTTACCAGGTCCACGTATACCGTATAACCGATGATCACCTGGCTTTCCCGTAAAATGCGGTCTGCCCGGACCGTCATCTGTTCTCTCGCCCCCGGTCCAATTCCGATCACGTATAATTTTTTTTCTTCCACTGCTGCCTCCTTACTTGCTCCGATGCCGGAACCGCTACTGCTGCCGTCACACCGTTAAACGCCATTTTCTGTACTCTCAGATCAATCGCAGGCAGATTTTTCTCATCCATCTCCCGTTCCCGGTAAATCCGGCGCACCCCCATGACGGCTGCACGCTCACAAACATTTCCTACCCCTACTGTCTTCCGCACAAACGGCGATTCTGCAAACTTCGTACCGGCACTTTCCAGCTCTTCCGGGGTAAAACTCCACAGTTCCACATCCCACTCCTTCGCAAGCGCCAGAAATGCCATCTCATTTTTCTTCCGATCTACCGTTGCAATCGCCCGCACCGCACTTTTATCAATCATCGCCCGAGAAAGTGCCACTCTTGCCATCTCCCGGACAGCATTCAGGGAGGAATCCCGGCGGCATCCCATTCCAAGAACAACCGTTCGCGGATACAGGCGCAGAAGTTCCGGCGTACCTGATTCATTTTCCGACTCATAACTTTGCTCTTTCTTCTGCTCACTTTTCTGCCCAGGCGATCCTATATCGGATTTTCCGACAGACATATCTATCTCAGCCGCCTTCGCCGAATCGCCGGTTTCCACTGCCACTACCGCCGCTGCTTTGACTGCATCCCGCTGTTCCTTCTTCTCCTGCAGCCCAATCACCATATCCCGGCGCACCAGAGACGCTGGGGCATTTTTCGGGCATCCGCCCTGTTTCAGCGTCACATAGATGTTTTCCTTCTGCCATACGCCCGGAGTAATCTCTGCCGGAACGATTCCATCTACTGGATAATCACTGAAAAAGCCAATTTTTTCACCGCGCAGCTCCGCCGCGGAGATTTGTTTCGCCAGTTCCCGATCACTAATCACCAGCTCATTTTCCGCTGCAAATACATCAACTGCAAATGCCTGCCGCAGATCCGTTGCCGTCGTAATTACCGGTTCTGCCCCCAGAATCTGCGCCGCTGCCTCTGCCAGTTCATTGCATCCGCCCACATGTCCAGACAAAATCGGGATCGCATAACGTCCCTGCTCATCGATCACCAGCACCGCCGGATCTTTCAGCTTATCCTGCACCCACGGCGCAATCAAACGGACTGCAATCCCCGCCGCCCCGACAAACAAAATTGCTTCCTTCTCCTGAAATGCTTCCTTGACCACCTGTTTCAGCGGTTTCGAATGTTCGGATCCTGTATAATCTAAAAAGTCAAACGCCTCTTCCATCTGCTGGCTTAATTTCTCCAGCAGGCGCGTCGCCGTCTCTTTTCCCTGTGCAGTAAAGCAAATGCAGATACCGTTCCTGACCCGAAGTTTCAACTGCTCCATTTATAACAATCCCTTTCTATTACTCATATACAAAACCATCCGTCCCCTGACGGAATTCAGTTGTGAATTCTGGCGCATATAAACGTGAACGCTCGTATCCCGCCTGGGCAGTCACATCCCCGACGATAATCAGAGCTGTTTTTTTGATATTTTCCCGCTCTGCCGCCTCTGCAAGCGTGGCAACCGTGCAGACAACCCGCTTTTCATCCGGCCAGGTCGCTTTGTACACGATCGCCGCCGGCGTGTCCGCCTCATATCCGCCCTTTATCAGCTCTTCCGAAAGCTTCTTCAGCATTCCCGTGCTTAAAAATATAACCATAGTCGCATGATGCGCTGCAAACGACGCGATGCTCTCCCTCTCCGGCACCGGCGTCCGCCCCGCCATCCGGGTGATAATCACGCTCTGCGAAACGCCCGGCAAGGTATATTCCAGATTCAATGCAGATGCCGCGCCGCAGAAAGAGCTGACGCCCGGGCATACCTTATAAGAGATATTTAACTTGTCCAGCTCGTCCATCTGTTCCCGGATCGCACCATACACGCAGGGGTCGCCCGTGTGAAGCCGCACCGTCATCTTACCCGTCGATTCCGCTTCTTGGATCTTTTCGACCACTTCTTCCAGCGTCATTTTCGCACTGTCATAGACAACGGCTGATTCTTTTTTATAATCCAAAAGCTCTGGATTGACCAGAGAACCTGCGTAAATAATCTGGTCTGCCTGATTCAAAAGGCGTGCTCCCCGCACTGTGATTAAATCTGGCGCTCCCGAACCTGCTCCGACGAAATATACCATATATGTGATTTCTCCTTTTTATTTAATATTCGAATCTCAACTTTTCGTAATTTATGATTCTTCTATCTATCATTACTTCCATGTTTAGCATATATAAAACACGGAAGACTTTTTTTCATAAAGATATTTCTATATCTTCTTATTTTTAATATTTAATATCTTCTTCCACGCCTCTCTCCATCTCCAGCAGCTCTCGCACATACGCATCCGCCCCAGCTGTCCGCGCCATCAGTCCATAATTGCTCGAAAATAGCATTACCTCCGTCTGAACGCCGCTCTCTTCTTCCAATACCGCTTTGACCTGATTCGCCACCTGCTCCATGACCTGTTTCAGATATCCATGTTCATATAGGAAATCTGCCGCTTCCTCAGTCGTATTCATCGGCAGCAGGGCATCTGCCTCCGGAAATCCAACGGTCCGCGCGCATGCAGACAAAATCTCCATCCGTCTGTCACCATACCGGGAATGTGTATTCATCACACCACCTGCCACTTTGACCAGTTTTCCAACATGCCCTGCCAAAAGCGCCTGGTGAATTCCTTCCTGTGAAAGCATTTTAAAGCTGGTCCCGATAAAATTACTGCACTTGATAAAATTTTCCATCGAAAGCCCGGTTTCTTCTTTTAAAAATCGTTCTCCATAATTGCCTGGCGCCACTGCCAGCAGCGAAACATCCTCCTGGGCGTGCACCCGGATATCCAGCCGGATCGTCTCAACCAATGCCGCCTCACTCATCGGGTTCACAATCCCAGTTGTTCCAAGCACCGAGATACCACCGATGATCCCCAGATGCGGGTTAAACGTTTTCTCCGCCAGCTCCCGCCCGGAAGGGATAGAAATCTCAATCCGCAAAGGTATCTCCGGCATGCCCGCCTCCCGGCGTGCCAGAGCTGCCTCCCGGAAAATAGCCGTCCGCGGTACCGGGTTGATCGCGTAATGCCCCACCGGACACGAAAGACCGTCCCGCGTCACCATGCCGATGCCCTCGCCGCCAGTTACCTCAATTCCCGGATACGCCGGGTCTGTGTAACCGCTTTCAGTTATGCTATCATGACAAGCCAGGACGGCCCGTGCACAAACCAATGTTCCATTCGTCACATCCGGATCGTCACCAGAGTCCTTCTGTACACCGCATACTGCGCTATCTTCCTCCCGCTCTGCCCGGACAATCGGCAGAATCGCCCGGACGCCGGAAGGTGTCACTGTCTCTGCCGCCGCAGGTGCTTCCCCTGTGCAGAGAAACAACACCGCCGCTCGCGTACACGCCGCCGCGCAGGTTCCGGTCGTAAATCCGGTTCGAAGTTCCTTTTTTTCATCTGTCTGTTTCTTTTCCGTCTCCATCTGCCTCCCTGTATGCCATTTTCTGCCTGAGGATTCTTCTGTCCATTATAGGAGATTTACACCCGACTTTCAACTTATTACTATTTATCTTTATTTAAAATTCCAGTAACAATCCCTCATTTTCCCCTTGCACTTTCCTCAACTGTGCGGTACAATACGGAATATAAATAAGTAGATTTAATTACATATTCAAGAAATAGTTATTATAAATGTGCAAGGACAGCTAACATGTAAATATAAAAAACCGGAAAGATCTTCTCTTTCCGGCATTTTAAGTCTCACACACTTTAAAACAATACAGTTTTAAACAACAACGTGAAACATTATTTGGTACGGACAACCAGATGGGCATTGACATACTCCCAGGAGTATGTGCCTGCTTTGCCGCCGTCCTCAATGAAAAATGGAGTTACCATCTTGTAGCCTTCATCCATCATCATGGTTGCAGCTTCCAGACATGATTCCTCTTCGTTTTCAAAATCAACATTAATGCATGGATTCTCTTCCATGGAAGGATTGTCCTCATTCGGATCTAAATGTGCAATTGCGTACTGCATATGAATTCTCCTTTTCCTTATGATACTGAGAGTCTGAAAACTCCCTGCCACTCATTATAACTATCTTTCAATCAATCGTCAAGCACCTGCGGGCGCACCTTTACTATATAAAATTTTGGGGTGAAAACATGAATACAATTATCAATTTAATCGAAAAAACCTACTATTTCCTCTGGGGTGACTGGATTCATCTGCCGCTTCCTGGCGGAACAACCATCAACCTGCCGCTTCTGGTTCTTCTGCTCGTCCCGACCGGTATCTTCTGTACTATCCGGACGCGGTTCCTGCAGATCCGAATGCTTCCGGATATGCTGCGCGCGCTGCTGGAAAAGGCCGAAACCGGACACAAAGGTGGCTCTCTCTCCGCACTCCAGGCACTGATCGTGTCAACTGCGACCCGCGTCGGTATGGGAAATCTTGTCGGTATCGTTGCCGCTCTCTCCGCCGGAGGCGCCGGTGCGTTGTTCTGGATGTGGGTAACCGCGCTGCTCGGTTCGGCAACCGCTTTCATCGAGGCGACCTTAGCCCAGCTTCACAAACAGCCGGATCCGCTCTACGGCGGTTACCGCGGCGGTCCTGCTTACTACATTCACGACTGGATCAACAGCAAACGCCAGAAACAGGGCACGCCGGTTTCGAAGAAAAATCTTCTCTCCGTACTGTTTGCGCTCTCCGGTCTGATCTGCTGGTGCGGTATCAGCCAGGTCATCAGTAATTCCGTGACCTCTTCTTTTAAGAATGCATTCGGCATCCCGCCGATCTACTCATGCTTGTTTTTAGTTCTCCTTGCGGCAGTCATCGTTCTTCGGAAAAATGCCTCCGTCAGGGTTCTGGATCTGCTGGTTCCGATCATGGCAGGCATTTACATTATCCTGACCCTGTTTTTAATTATCGTGAACTTCCGCCAGCTTCCAGGCGTTTTTGCCCGCGTTTTTGAGGAAGCACTCGGTCTGCGCCAGGCAATCGCAGGCGGCTTCGGCGCCGTATTGATGAACGGTGTCAAACGGGGACTTTTCTCCAATGAAGCAGGAAGCGGTTCCGCCCCGTGTGCGGCAGCGACGGCAGAAACCTCCCATCCTGCCAAAGTCGGACTGATGCAGGCGATGGGCGTTTTCATCGACACGCTTCTCTGCACCTGTACAGCCATGATCATGCTGCTGGTCCCGGCTGATAAAATCTCCGGTCTGGAGGGCATGGATCTGCTGCAGGCGGCAATGAGCTGGCATTTCGGGGAATTAGGCGTCATTTTCATAGCCGTAATCCTGTGGCTGTTCAGTTTCACTACCTTCATCGGCATCCTCTTCTACGCCCGCTCCAATGTGAGCTACCTCTTCGGAGACACCTGGGCCGCCCAGACGGCGTACAAGATTCTCGCCCTGATCATGATGTTTGTCGGCGGACTGACCGCCTACACCTTTGTCTGGGATCTCGGTGATGTCGGTGTCGGTCTGATGACCGTCTTCAACCTGATCGCGCTGATTCCGATGTCGAAAGAAGCGCTTGTAAGCCTACGGGATTATGAGGCAAAATATAAGAAATCATAGCCACTTTATTTCGAAATAAAAAGGGCGTGTGAAAAAACGAGAGTTTTTTCACACGCCCTTTTTCATTAATGATGGAACAGACGGATTCCCGTAAATGCCATTACAATGCCATATTTATTGCAAACCTCGATTACATTGTCATCACGAACCGATCCGCCCGGCTGTGCGATGTACTGAACGCCGCTCTTGTGCGCGCGCTCAATGTTGTCGCCAAATGGGAAGAATGCATCAGAACCAATGGTTACACCCTTCATGCCGTCCAGCCATGCGCGTTTTTCCTCACGGGTAAATACCGGCGGTTTTACCTTGAAAATTTTCTGCCATGCGCCCTCTTCCAGCACATCCATATATTCTTCTCCGATATAAACATCGATCGCATTGTCGCGGTCTGCACGCTTGATTCCATCCACAAACTGAAGATTTAACACCTGCGGAGATTGGCGCAGATACCAGTTGTCGGCTTTCTGACCTGCCAGACGGGTACAATGTACACGGGACTGCTGACCTGCGCCGATACCGATCGCCTGTCCATCCTTCACGTAGCAGACAGAGTTGGACTGTGTATATTTCAGGGTAATCAAAGATACGATCATGTCGATCTTCGCGTTATCCGGCAGCTCTTTATTCTCAGTCACGATATTCTCCAGCAGCTCACGGTTGATTGCCAGATTATTTCTACCCTGCTCAAAGGTCACGCCAAATACCTGTTTGCGCTCCACCGGAGCTGGTACATAATCCGGATCGATTTCAATGACATTGTACTTGCCATTTTTCTTTGATTCCAGAATCTCCAGAGCCTCCTTGGTATATCCCGGAGCAATCACGCCATCCGATACTTCTCTCTTGATGATGCGCGCCGTATCTGCATCGCAGACATCCGACAGAGAAATAAAATCGCCGAAGGAAGACATGCGGTCTGCACCTCGTGCTCTGGCATATGCACACGCAAGCGGAGATAAGTCTCCCATATCATCGACCCAGTAAATCTTACGCATCGTCTCGTCTAACGGAAGTCCTACCGCTGCACCTGCCGGCGAAACATGTTTAAAAGAAGTTGCCGCCGGAAGCCCAGTTGCCTCTTTCAGTTCTCTTACCAGCTGCCAGCCATTGAACGCATCCAGGAAATTGATATATCCCGGTTTGCCGCAAAGTACCTTGATCGGAAGCTCACTGCCGTCCGCCATAAAAATGCGGGACGGTTTCTGGTTCGGGTTGCATCCATATTTTAACTCAAGTTCGTTCATCTTCATTCCTCCTGTATACCCATTTAAACGCATGATTCAAATGCTGTTTCAAGTCGAACGTCCGTGAGACTTGGCGCGTGATTCTGGTCAGCGAAGCTGACATATTCTTTACAGAATCACTGCGCATCCTCGCGGAGCGTTTATCTCAGTCGGAGAATGGACTCCCACTGAGACAAACTTGCTATTACTTACCACCTGATGAGGTGGGAGTCTTCTCGACTGAGATAAACAATTTTGTTTCTGACCTGTTTTCATTTTCAGACGGTTTTTGACTTTTTTAACTATTTTCCAGTCTGTTCCTACTTATTTTTGTTAATGATCTTCGTCTGTGTCTCTCTGGTCGCAATATCAATATAGCGCACAAACAGAGATACCTTATTATCCGGGTTCAGATTCTCCCAGAGTGTCGCTACAAACTCATCCAGGCTGTCCGGAATCTCGATCTTTTTCGGCTCACCCTCGAAGCTCGGAAGCGGATTGCCGTCGTGCATATAGGTGTGGATGAAATGTCCCTCGCCTGCAACCGGCTTCTCATACGCATATGTATAACGATGGCAGGAATCCGGATTGCCGTCGTTGGATTTCAGAATCGACAGCGCATAGTTGTAACCGCCATCCTCGATATGCAGGATACCGGAAATACGAGGTGTGTAGTTCGGCGCATCCGGCTCAAACTCGCGGCTTCTGAGGGACTGCTCAAAGGTCATCTGGCGATCCATTCCCTCATAAATCGTATCAGTCTGATCGCCGTTGGTCACGATCGTTTTATTTCCCAGCACACGGACCGGTGCATAGATAATCAGACTCGGATCTTCCAGCTTCGCCGGATCAAATGCCTGTGTGCGGATGCCCTCACCTTCTTCTACAAACACACGGTTGCGGCTGTTCTCGCTTCTTCCCATAATAAAGTATGCCGTAACCGCCTTCTTTCCGTCCGGCGTCCGTCCAATGATAATTCCGCGTCCCGGATAAGAATTGTTTTTCAGTTCCTCTGCTATCGATACAGTCTTCATAATGGCAAAGCTTCCTCCTTCATTGTTGTGCAATAATTCACTACTTTATATTTTACCACATTCTATTCTCATTTCCAGTTAGATTTATTGATTTGTTTTCAGAAGTATTGCTTATATATAATACTGGTATTATTTTTTATTCTAATAAACATATAAAAGCACCTGCATTCTTTTACAAATGCTCTGCACTACTTCATGACAAACCGCTCTTTTACCGAGTTACTGTTCACGCATACGTGCCCAGTAACGGAATTTGCCGTGGCTTCGCATTTAAATACGGCAAATTCCTGCTGCCACCACGTTTTCTTACGGCACTTTCAGTTCCAAAAGTGCCTACCCAGGAACAGTAACTTTACCGATGCTTTTTAACAAAATACATCATAAAACAGACTGTTCAATCTGTATAATTCGGTGTATAATTAAAGAAAATATGCCATCAGGGCGATACATTTCACATATGTATACAGATTTTGGGAAATGACGGCATGAAGATAGCACAAAATTCGCAAGCGGTCTGCGCTATGCACCGTTACGAAAAAACGTTCATCATCAAAATTCAAGAAAAGGCAGGTTATGAATATGAAAAATGTAACAATTCTCGATCACCCGTTGATTCAGCACAAGATCTCGCTCCTCCGCAACAAGAACACCGGAACCAACGAATTCCGTTCCCTGACCGATGAGATTGCGATGCTGATGGGCTATGAAGCGCTTCGCGATCTTCCGCTGGAAGATCAGGAAGTAGAAACTCCGATCGAAACCTGCAGCACTCCGATGCTGGCTGGTAAAAAACTTGCCGTTGTCCCGATCTTACGTGCCGGTCTCGGTATGGTAAATGGTATTCTGGCGCTCGTTCCGTCCGCAAAGGTTGGTCACATCGGACTCTACCGCGACGAGATAACCCATGAGCCGCACGAATACTACTGCAAGCTGCCAACCCCGATCGAACTGCGTACCATCGTTGTCACCGACCCGATGCTGGCAACCGGCGGTTCCGCAGTGGAGGCAATCGACTTTATCAAAGCACGCGGCGGAAAGAACATCAAATTCATGGCAATCATCGCTGCTCCGGAAGGATTAAAGAGACTGCATGAGGCACATCCGGATGTCCAGATCTATGTCGGTCATGTCGATCGCTGCCTGAATGAAAACGCTTACATCTGCCCAGGTCTGGGAGATGCAGGGGATCGGATTTTTGGTACGAAATAAATCAGAGTTGCCAACCTTCTCGGCATATCAGCAGACGACCTTCTCGTAGACAGTCTGACACACTCGGCTTCCACTGCCGATTCCGAGATTCACCGTCTGCTTTTGGACTGCAACACACTTGAGCAGGAGATTCTCACCCGAATGGTAAAGGAATTGAAAGCGATTTTATACGGATTGGGAGTATGATTTTGTAACCCGTTGACCACATAACACAAAAACCCGCATAAGCCACAACTGCACTTCGGAGCATGCCGGGGTGCTGTCTGTGGTTCATGCGGGATGAGGCAAAAAAAGAAGCCCACCAGCGTACTATGTAGGATTTACACGGTACACCAGTGGGCAAATCTTTATTTTAACAGATCTGATAAACTATATTCACCTTTAGGAATATTTGCGGTTCTACGGTACTCTTTTATTGCATTAACTAATGTCAGTGGATTACTAAAATAATCTTTTACAAAATCATACGATTTCACATTATGCATACGAAGATCTGATTTACAGAATTCACTCGGTTTCTTTCCTGAACGCTTAAATCGCTCATAAGCTCCTTCGCTATGAATAATCAGCATCTCTATCTCCGGAGCAGTAATAACATTGATCACATCAACCTTCTTCTCATAGGCTTTGCTAAGCCTAAACTCTTCTCTCCGAGAGTCAAGAATCCTTATAACAGAAATCTGATCTTTAAATCCTTTACGTAAGAAGCGTTCCTCAAATGTCTTAGCACTCCTGCAGCGAATAACATTTTCTTCAAGCATATCTTCTCTTGTAAAAATCAAAAGATTATTATCCACTAGAACATCAATAATTGCAGCTTCTGCTGATCCTTCACATACACACGCTATATATGGTGCTAACTTCATCCTACCGCCCCCTTATTTAATTGAAGCGGCCAGATTTTTCTTCAAACGCATATATGCTTCATACGCTGGAGTTGTTCCTTCCAGAAATCCGCTTTGATATGCATCGCTCTTCTTAATGTCATTGCGCTTTAGAATATAGCTCAAGTTTTCCACTGTAATGCCATTTCGATTTCTTACGATACAAATTCCATCATTTCGATCATATTCATCCAGCAGTTCCGGATAATGCGTTGTAAAAATCAGCGTTCCGCCTCTCTTGTTAAGTCGGCTATCCATGAAGAAACGCATCAGAGTCGTTACAATTTCTTTATTAAAATGATTTTCAATTTCATCTACCAGAAGGTATCCTCCAGATTGAAGAACCTCTTTCACCATCGAAAATGTAATAATGCCCTTAATTGTACCAGAAGACAAATACTGCTCAAGATCTACCGCATTATTCAAGATAATCTCATCTTCATCTCTAAATTTCAGATGAATAAATGTTTTTCCTTCCGCCTGCTCAAAACATAGCTTCTCGATAGTCGGATCAAGAAAAGTAATTACTTCCAGCGGAATATCTTCTGTAAAAGGCAAAACATTCACATTCGTATATGAAAGAAGGCTAAACACCTCAACGGTGTCATTTACCTTTTTATTATGAGCGATAATAAAGCTGACATCATCTGAAAGGTAAGCTTCATTACTATCACGTGTGTCAACAGGCTCTATTCCATCGAAATCCGTCAAATATTTTTTCGACTTAACGCCTGCAATCGGCTTTTCCCATAGTCTTTCAGACAAGATTGAATACACATACTCGCCTGTCTTTGCCTTTTTCGCTGTAATCACGGTTTCAAGACAGCAGATATATTTGCGCTTATCATAAAAGTATGTGCGAATCGCAGCTTTCTCTGACCCTCCAAGAATGGTTTTTGCCTCCACATGATTGATTGGCTCATTCTTTATAATGTTCAGTGCTAAATTTATGACTTTCAGCACAGAGGTTTTGCCAGAAGCATTGATTCCAATAAATGCACATGCAGAATGAAGGTAATAGTTGTCAATCAGATTATACAGATTATTCCTGTCATCTTCACTCACACGCTGCTGAGTGTAAAAGCAAATATCCATGTCTTCCTTAAACAACGGAAGCCCTTGTGCTGTAATACGAAGTATTTTCATGTACCATTCTCCATTCCAAAAACGGATTTCACGTTTTTATTTTCCATCAAGTTCATTATACCCTATTTCCCAGAAATTATCAACGCATTTCTCGTTTTTATTTTCTGTATTTCAAACTCCGATACGCATCCAGCACGAACTCCAAAAACTGGGGACTCATCTGCTCCAACATGCGCTTTCCATCCACATTCCCCAACATGGTCACACCCGCTTTTGACAGGTCATCTTCTCTCTTCCCCAACTCCATGATGCTGTCTGCCACGACCGCATCGATGAACGCCGCGAACTTTGCTCCGTCAACATTGCTTTGTACCGGCATCGGTGCACTTGGCGAATAAAAATGAAATAGAGGAATTGCTCAGAATACGGGCAGAAGATAATAACTGACCAGCGCCCCAATGTGTATCACACACAGCGAGGGCTTTTTTGAACTCCAGAAGTTCATTTTATTTCCGTTACAAACTATATACTTCCATCATAAGCCGTATCCCGACTTTCAGACCTTCCTCAAAAGCAGTCTTCTCCCATGCACAGCACACTGTTCCCTGCCGGTCCATAATCTTCTCCCAGAGGGGAATCTTTATCTCCGACATAGTCATCTACGAGCCTATTCATACCTTCCAAGCCACGCAGCCACTCTTCCAGTTCCTTTTCCTTGACCTTTGCGGTTTTCCCGGCAACTGTGTTTTTCTCTACTGGATTATTCTCCGTGTAATGTTCGTAGATCAGATCAAGCAGATTCTCCACTGGCGGATAATACTCTGGTTCCGTTTTCCTCAAATACTCCTCCAGCATTTCCTTCAATTTTTCTATAATGCTACCGTCCTTCCCAACTGAGATTCACTTCCTCAGTTACGGCACATATTACCGTAGACTTTTGCACATAGCAACCTATTTTTTACGGTTTTTCAGATCCCCATCTTTTCCTTCACTTCATCTGGCACATCGATCAGCCCGAACCGGTAGAACATCCCGTAGATGTAAGTCACTCCCCGGATATCGCCCAGAGCTTTGGGTCTCTCTACTACTTCACCTTTTATATTTCCCAGTGCCAAAACTATAGAACTCCATGCCAGACTTTTACTCTTTTCCCGTCTGTCGATCCACAGCTCCTTCGTGTACTCGCCATTCCTGCCTTTTTTAATTTCGTAAGTAAATGACAGCCCTGAGTAAGTTTTGAATTTCACACCAGCATAGGCCAGAACCACGCTCCAGAAGTTTTCCTCTGTCGGATCAACCCTCCACCACTTCATCGCTCTGTATCTCCGTTGCCGCTCTGCTCCAACACTAATCTTTTCTTTCTCTGTACTTGGGAATTACACGCCTTTCTGATATGGCAGGTACGAAGTAACGGAGGCTTTGGAGAGTTGAAGAGTAGATGATGTTGTGAGTATGGAGGTTTTGTAGTCTCGTGTTTCACGGTATTCTTCAAAAGTGTTTTTTACTTTCTCCGCCACATCCGACTCATACACTCCGGCCGTGATGAGCAGCTTCCGGACTTTGATAGGGTTTAGGTTCAGAGCATCTGCAATGGATTGGAGGGACATCTCAGAATCATAAAGCTCCACAGCACTTTCCATCTGCTCTTTCAGATTTTTCCCAGCATCGTACTCTGGCTTCAACTTCTTCCGGCCACCGCCTGGTTTTCTTGTTTTCTTCATTTTACTCATGCAGCTCCAACGGCAGTCCGTCTGGGTCATGGAAAAAAGTCATCTTCTTGCCGGTGTAATCATCCACACGAATTGGCTCACATTCAATTCCTACCTCTGCCAACTCATTCACTGTCTGCTCCACGCTCTCCACACAAAATGCAAGGTGACGCAGCCCACAGGTCTCCGGGCGGTTCACACGCTTCGGTGGGTTTTCTTCTGCAAAAATCTCCAGCTCTGTGTGTTCGTTAACACGCAGATCCAGCTTCCAGTCTTTACGCTCTGGGCGATAGTTTTCTCTGATGACAGAGAATCCCAGTTTGTTTACATAGAAATCCTTTGATGCTTCGTAGTCGGATACGATGATTGCAATATGATGTATTTTTGATAAATTCATTTTTCTCACGCTCCATTTCTTTTAATTTTGTTCTTTTTTATTTTCGTTATAAACTATATAGCCACCTTCAAAATATACCGTGTGAACTCCTGGAGTTCAGTTTGTCCACACGGCATTTATTTTTTTCTTGGGTTCTTGTTTATTTCATTTTTTCCAGAATCTCCTCTGCGCTCATCCCGCTGGCTAATAATCTCTTAACCACACTCTCGGCTTCAGCCTTCTTAGCTTCTTCAGCGGCTTTAGCATCCGCCTTTGCCTTCTTCGCTTCCAGGGATGCCACTTCTTTCTCAGCCTTCTTCAGATCAATCTTCTTCTCTTTCAGGTCAGCTTTCAAAGTGTCAATGTTTGCAGTGATGGATGCTATCTCAGCAGTCAGGGAAGCGATAGACTCCTGCTTCTCTGTGATCTGGGACACAATATCGGATTTGGGGCGGTTCTTGCTCCCTTTTGTTCTTGGCATAATATATACCTCATTTCTTTTGTAATATTTTTATGTAATACTGTGAGCAATGTACCATAAGCTCTTGTATCTTTTCTTACTTCAATTTTTCCTCTGTCTCCAAAGCCACTTTTTTCAAGTAATCTTGTATCTCCAAAAGCTTAGCTTGGCATGAATTGAAATCTTCTGAATCAATTCCGTTATCTTTCACCGCATCACCACTAATATACGAATTAATATAGGTTTGTAAGTTGAAACCGTCTTTGTTCTGCAACTGCCGCAACTCGCCTGAATATTCTGCTGGTATATTCGAATTGATTTCTGTCAAATTCACGTTAAGCTCTTGCCCAATATCGCATAAAGCATTATGTAAACTAAGTCCTTTTTTCCCTCGTCTTGAGGAATTTGAGGACGACAGTGCTTCCGGCAATTTTATTAGCATCTTTTGAACTTCTACTAATGCCTTGTTTGTTTGTGCGAAAATCGTAAGATTTTTGCTTTTCCGAAAATACTTAACAGAATTATATGCCCCAATGCCTGAAATAATTGCAAGAATCACATTAATAATTGTTAAAGCAACATCCCACACGCTCATTTATTCTCCCAGTCTCGTTTTTTTATAATACTGAAGAATCCGAACATAGTTATCGTATTCAGACGCAAGTTCCTCCGCATTTTCCTCACTCCATGCAAAGCATCCAATTACTCCTAAAAATCCACTTTCCTTTTTCCCCCAGTACTCCTCATCTTGCAAAAATTTAAACAAGGTATCATAATCAAATGTTCTCCTATCATCTACTGTCTGACATATAAAATCAAACCAGCGTTCCTCGTCACTAGGGTGTGATGAACCGGTAGACTTGTTTGCTGCATCGCAAAAAAGCGTCAATTTTTTTAATGCCTTTTCTGAGATATAATCAAGCGGATCAAATTGTCCTGATGATGGTCCAACAACCTTAATTTCCTCATGTGTTTCACCATACACCTTGGCTATATCGTTATAAAATAATTCCAGTAGTTGATTATACTCATCAATTGTTAACTGACTTTTTTGAAGCGGAACAATATTACAAACCTTAATATAACCCTCACGCCATGTATCTTTTCCATAATAAATTGAAACCTCCGCATGAGGGGCTTTCGTTCCAATATAATCAGCAAGAATATAATCTTTAAGCATCTGATTACTTTTAGGTTTGATCCAGTCTGTTGGAAATACATTATATATCTCTTCCGATAATTTATCCAATTCCGGTTTATTGCCGACAAAACTTAATTCTTTATACACATGCATAAATCGTTCCTCCTCCTAAATTCTTCACATCTCAGCCGATCATAAGATCGTTACCTGCTGCCCACCACGGAGAGGTGTGTGATTATCAGAGCAGCGTAGGGAGCTACCGCTCCCAGTATATCACAATTTCATCCAATTTTACAGATGCTTTCTTGCCTTCATCACTGTACAATACATCAATCCGCCAATCATTCCACCTACTGTATTATAGAAGATGTCTGATAGCTGAAACGTACCTAGACGGAGCAATAACTGCAACATCTCCATGCTCACCGAAAAGATAAATGCTATCTTCCCGCTTTGCCACAGGATCTTCTTCCAACCGTTTCCTATCTTTTCTTCGAATGTCCACATCACTACGGCAGAAAACGGCACCATCATGATCACATTCTCAATACACTCCGTTGTCAGCTTCTGTTCGCCGTTCACTGTCTCCCAGATGCCCCAGCCGCCCATGACTGAATATTACGGTTCAAATGTACCCCTGTTCCGAAGGAACGGATACCGGCAGT